>CACZFH010000073.1:1382-3762 GCA_902780395.1 uncultured Erysipelotrichaceae bacterium | reverse complement strand
ACTTTTTACTATTTGTGCAATTACTCCATATATTACTACAAAACCAATTAAATATAAATAATATATAGCTGGTAATATTACGAAGTTAAATCCTGTTGTAAAGCTTAATACTATAGGTACAGTTATAGTTGCAACTATTGTTAAGAATGTTAATAGTAATAAAGTATTACTTGGTCTAGATTTTGTAATATGATTTGTTCTTATATAGAATATCATAAATGTTTCTGTAACAATACACTCAACAAACCATGCTGTTTGGAAATAAGCTTGTAAATTCATTGAATTATATTTTAATACAAACCAGAATACTAGGAATGCTACTATATCTGTAATTGATGAGATAACTCCAAATACAACCATAAATCTTCCTATTGATTTTATTTCCCACTTTTTTACTTTCCTTAAGAAACCTTCATCAACATTATCATATGGTATACCAATTTGTGATAATTCTACAATAAAATCTTGTATTAACATTTGAATTGGTAATAACGGTAAGAATGGTAAAAATATAGATGCAATTAAGATACTAAATACATCCCCAAAGTCTTGACTTAAAGCTAGTTTCATATATTTTAATATATTTCCATAAACAGTTCTACCTTCTATAACACCATTATGTATTACTTCTAAGTTTTGTTCTAAAAGAATTATATCACTTGATTCTTTGGCAATATCTGTTCCTCCATCTACACTTATTCCGACATCAGAACTTCTTAGTGCTGGAGCATCATTTACTCCATCACCCATATATCCTACTGAATGTCCATTTTTTCTTAGAATTGATACTACTCTTTCTTTTTGCATTGGATTCATTCTTGCAAATATATCTATTTCTTCTACTTTTTTACTTAGTTCATAATCATTTAATTCATCTATTTCTTTTCCAGTTAAAATTTTAGTTTCTATTCCAACAGCATTACATATATTTTTAGTTGCAAAAGCATTATCTCCAGTTAGTATTTTTATATCTACACCATATTCTTTTAATTTTTTAATAGTTTGTTCTGCTGATGGTTTTGGTGGATCCAAGAATGCAATTAAGCCAATTAATGTAAAATCCACTTCATCTTCTGCATCATACTCATCTACACCAGTATATTCTGGTTTAACTGCTAGAGCAATTACTTGCATTCCATCTTTTGCCATTTCTTCGGCTTTTTTATTTACTTTTTCTGTTATTTCTTTTGTAATTGGAACCTCTTCTCCATTTACTCGTGCCATATCACATACTTTTACTACTTCTTCTAATGCTCCTTTGGCAATTACTCTAATTTTATCATGATGAGTTACAACTATTGATGATCTTTTTCTCATATAATCAAATGGAATTTCATCTATTTTTTTATAGTTAGATATATCTACATTATGACTTTTGGCATATTGAATTATAGCTTTATCTACTATGTTTTTATACCCCGTACCAAGAGAACTATTAACATATGCACATTTTAGTACATAATCATCATCTTCTCCATCAACATTAATATACTTTTGTAGTTCAATGTTGTTCTTTGTAAGAGTTCCTGTTTTATCAGTACATAACACATCCATAGAACCTAAATTTTGAATTGATTTAATACTTTTAACTAGAGTATTCTTTTTAGCTAATGCTTTACTTCCTTTAGTTAAGTTAACATTAACTAAACAATATTGCTTGATTGATATTTCCTCTTATCATTCCATAAATTACAAATACTAATATACAAATTATCACCATACATTTAATAAGAAGCCCTGTAATATGATTCATACCTTTATCAAAAGTTGTTTCTTCTTTAACTACTTCTTTTTGTTTGTTCATATTACCTATAAATGTATCAAGTCCAGTTTTAATAACTACACCTTTTCCTTGACCACTTATAACATTACAACCCATTAAACATATATTATTCATATCTATAGGATCATTAGGTTTACTTTCTGTATTGATATTCTTTTCTACTGCTGCACTTTCACCAGTAAATGCTGATTGATTAATAAATAAGTCTTTACTTATAACACTTCCTGCACTTAATGTAATAATATCTCCATAGACTACTTTTTCTTGTCTTATTTCTTTTTGTTTACCTTCTCTTATAACATCAGTAAATATTCTTATTTGTTCTTTTAATTTTTCATTAAATTTATATGTGGACCAATCTTGACTAAACCTTATAATAACACTTATTAATGCAATACCAAGTATTATAAAAACACCTATTTTATCATCTGTAATAAAATCAATTGTGGCAAGTAAAAATAATATTAAGACAAACTTATCCTTTAATGCTTCAAACAAAAAATATAATGGGGTTTTCTTTTTTCTATTAGTTGCGATGTTTTCTCCATATTCTTCTAATCTATGACGAAAAGCATTTATATTTAGTCCATCTTCATT
>CACZFH010000073.1:0-1374 GCA_902780395.1 uncultured Erysipelotrichaceae bacterium | reverse complement strand
TTATTTCTTCTTTACTTTTAGAAGATAATTCTTTGTACTCTAAATCATTATTCATTATTCTCACATCCTACAATTATTTTACCATAAAATTAAATGATTAAATTATTGAATGTGACTTAATTTAAAAAGACTAGATTTCTCTAGTCTTTTTTAGTTTAATTACTTATTGTTTTTTGCTTTGATTGCGGCTTGTATGGATATATGCCTAAGGGGGTTATGACTAAAGAGTATAAGTTATATATAAATGAGGGTCAAACCCCTATAAATAAAGACTTTAAATAGTAATGGTTCTTATTTTTATATTTTAGATTAAATGCACAACTAAACTATTTAGAACAGGAAAAAACATCGTAATATCTTAATAGTCCGAACAACTATCTATTATAAATGTTTGAATTATAATCTTTTTTTATTCTTTGCTTCCAAATATTGTTCCAACAATACCACATAGAATTCCACCAATTGGAAAAACAATCCAACTAATATTCCACATATTTGTTGTGAAACTCCATATTAAGAAAATAATAGTTGCGACAAGCATTATAGTTCCACATAACTTTCCAATTAATTGTTGAGTCTTTTTAGCTTCTTTGGTTTGGCCTAGATTATATTTCTCAATATCAACTTTTTCTTCATTTTGACCAGCATATATTAAAAATGGAATAGCTATTGTTATGCATCCTAATAAACAAGCAACTGATAATTGTGTTCTTTCTCCAAAAATATTAAGAGCCATTGTTGAAAACATTATTATTGTACCTACTAATATAATAAAAATTCCAATAGCTTTAATAATTGTTGTTTTTCTTTTTATATTTTCTAATTCTTTATCAGTATACATATTTGTAATTTTAGTATTATTTTTTTTAAAGTTTTCCGCTTCATTTCCTGTGATTATAAATGTTGGTACTGCGACTGCTACAGCAATTAAAATAGATATTATACCAAACATTGAATATCTTTCTTCTAATTCACCAGCTGGAGCTAAACCCATTAAAATCATCATTATAGTTACACCTAACAAAATAATAGCTACACCTAACATAGAACCATATATTTGTTTATTCATTATTCTTTCATATTCTTCTTTTTCAGATTTAACATCTAATGATATTTTACCTTTAACTAATTCATCCATACTACATTTAAATACTTCACAAATAGCTATTATTTTTTCAGTTTCAGGAAATCCAGTACCACTTTCCCATTTACTAACAGCTTGTCTTGAAACTTGTAATTTATCTGCAAGATCTTCTTGTGATAAATTATCTCTTTTTCTTAATATTTGAAGATTCTCTCCAAAAAACATATTATACACCTCCCAATGTATAACTCTATTATGTGGTAGCACTCAAAGTTTTTCTACCAACTACA
>CACZFH010000072.1 GCA_902780395.1 uncultured Erysipelotrichaceae bacterium | reverse complement strand
GGTCTATTAAAAATCAAAAAAACAGCCAATGCTTAATGCATCGACTGTTAGAAAAATTATCACTTACATGTGTCTACACACACTATTTGACAATTATCCCTTTTTTAAATACTTTCATTATTATCTCCACCAATTACATAAGCTGGAGAATCTTTGAAACGATCTACATTAGGATCATATTTTGGAACTGATAAATTTTCATTTTGAGTAATAATATCTTGAAAGACAATATCTAATTTTTCTTTTATTTGATCTTTTGAGAATGGTTTAGCAATATAGTCAATAAATCCTTCTTCTAGATATTTTTCTTTAGCACCAGTTATAGCATCAGCTGTTAAGGCAATTGTTGGAATATGAAAATTTGGATTTTCCTTTAATTTTCCTAAGGCTACATCTCCTTGCATATTTGGCATCATGATATCCATTAGAATTAAATCATATTCGTTTCCTTCTTTTATTCTATTAAGGCATTCCACTCCATCATAACATTCATCTATAACTAGGTTAAAATCTTGTAAGGCTTTTCTTGCTACTTTAATGTTTAATTTATTGTCATCTACTATTAATACTCTTTTATTTTGATAATCTGTAGTTTTATTATTCATTTTAAAAGTAGCATTTACTATATTTTCTTCTGTTAATGGTCTTGACATTCTACTGATTTTTTGAGGAATATTTACAATAAATAGAGATCCATGTCCAAATTGTGATTGGACATTAATCGTTCCTCCCATCATTTCTACTAGTGCTTTAGTGATAGCTAGTCCTAGACCAGTTCCTTCAGTTGTAGTGTTTTTCTCAATATCTAATCGTTCAAATTTCTTAAATAACTTATTAATATATTCGGCTTTAATTCCCCTACCTGTATCTTGACAGGTAACCATAATATTGGTGGTGTTCTTTGTTAAATCATTTATACACCTAATATTTAAATCTATAGTTCCCTGTTCTGTGTATTTTATTGAATTAGTTAGTAAATTATTAATAATTTCTTTTACTTTTCCTTTATCCCCAATTAATTCATATGGTATATCATCGGCTATGTTTAGATGGAATGTAACATTTTTTTCTCCTATTCTTGTCTCGGTTATTTTACACATTTTTTCAATTTCTTCTTTAAAATGATATGGGTTTTCTACTAATTCCATTTTATTGGCTTCTATTTTATTAATATCTAGGATATTTCCTACAATCTCAAGGAGAGTTTGAGAAGCATTAATAATATCTGTAGAGTTTTCCACTACTTCTTGTGGAACTTGATCTTTGTAATTTAAATTATCTTCTGATAATCCTACTATAGCATTTAGAGGAGTTCTTATTTCATGAGACATACTAGATAAGAAATCTGATTTAGCATGATTAGCACGTTCAGCTTGTTCTTTAGCAAGTTCCATTTGGTTCAATAATTTTATATCTGGATTTTCTATTGTAAAATACATTATTAAATTGCAATAAGAAATCACTCCAGAAATTAATACTAATCCAGGATTTACCCTTCTCATAAAAAAAACTACAAAAGCAAGAACAATAAAAACATAAAATGGAATAAGTTTTTTGCTCTTAATTTTTGTTATATTGAATAAGATAGATATTACTATAAATAAAAAATGAAGTGCACATCCAATGTATAATATAGAAGATGATAATCCATAACTATACATTATATTATTCATATTATATATTTCTACATTTGATATAAATATTAGCAATATTGTTATAATGTCAACAATAATAAATGTTTTCTTGATGTTATCATAGGAAAAAATAAGGTTTTTTTTGTCATTTACAAATAGATAGGTAACATATAATCCTATTAAGCTTACCCAACAAATAAATAATGCATAATCAATTTTATTCAATATTTTTAGAAATAAAACTATACTTGATGGCATATCTTCACCAATATAGTAACCTGTTGAAATCATAATTATCATTAGGATACAATCAACAAAATTAAGAATAAGCATTAATGAAAAAATTGATGTTTCTTTATTATCTACTCTTTTTTTACAAAAAAAGGAAATAACTAATAGTAAAGAACACATTGTTGCAAAAATAGGTATGTATAAATTCGAATAATTCACATATCATCACCTATTATGATTATATCAAATGAAATAAAAAAAATAAATAGAGAACTGGTTTGATAAATTTCTACATTAAATAAAAAGTTCTAAACATGACTACATCGATAATTTATCGGTGTAGTTTTTAGTTTATTTTTGATTTTTAT
>CACZFH010000071.1 GCA_902780395.1 uncultured Erysipelotrichaceae bacterium | reverse complement strand
CCATACATAAACTTTCTTATTCTCTCATCCATAATTTTCCCCCAACTTTTTAAGTTTACCAAGTTTATCTAATGATTGCAATTTCAAAACTGATAATTCTAGGTTATCCTTTTTTTTATTATTTTTCTTTTCCTCTAAATATAATTCGTTCATTGCAGTATCTAAATTCCAAACCTTGACTGCAGCTTCTTTCCACTTAGATTCATACTTTTTTATATGATTTCTAGACTTATAATTAAGTTTATGCTCATTAGTTGCCCAAAAGTCCATTGCAGTTGTTCTAATCTGAATTTCACAATTTATATTTTTAATAATTCCACCAATAGATATTGGAATAGAAACTATAATATGATATCCACGATAACCACTTTCTTTAGGATTTTTAATATAATCCTTTTCATTAATAACTATGATATTCTTATTTTGTTTTATTTTTTCTCTTAATTCATATATATTTTCAATAAAATCGACTATTATTCTAGCACCGACTATATCATTTAATTTTTCAACACTATCCTTTGAAATAGGTAATTTTTTTCTTTTTAACTTATCTATTATACTCTCAGCTGTCTTTATTCTAGTTTTAATATGATTTATTGGATTATAATCTTCCAGAACTTCAAACTCATTATTTATTGTATTTATATATGTTTCTAGTTGTTTTTTAGCAGTTTCATAAAACAGTATATTTTTCTGAATTTCTTCGATTTGACGATTCATTTTTAATCATTCCTTCTACCAAACATTAATATTAATCTTAAAATTTGTAGTAATGTTGATGCTACACTGGCAACATATGTAAGGGCAGCTGCAACTAACACACTTCTTCCATTTTTTAATTCATTGCTATTGAAAAAATGTGAATAATCTAGCTCTTTCAATGCTCTTTTACTTGCATCTATTTCAACAGGTAATGTTACGATTTGAAATAATAAAATAACAATTTCTAATAATATTCCTAACCAAATTAAATTAATTGATGAAAATAACATACCTAAAACTATTGATATATAACCAGCATACGAAGAAAAGTTTACTACTGGAACTAATGAAGCTCTAATTCTCATAAATACATATCCTACTTTATCTTGAATTGCATGACCACATTCATGGCAAGCAACAGATACACTTGAAATTGATGTTCCCCTATAATTATTAGAAGAAAGTCTAACTTCTTTATTTCTAGGATCATAATGATCGGTTAGATATCCTGAAACTTCTACAACTTTTACATCATGTAAATCGTTTTTATCGAGTAATTCCCTAGCAGCTTCTGCTCCAGTCATATTTTTTTCATTTCTTACATTACTATATTTTTTATATGTAGTTGTAACAAAAAGTTGAGCAATCGTTGTTATAATAAAAGCAATAAGTGTTAATCCATATGTTACAAAATAGTAATCCATAATATCATCCCTTTTAACTCAATATTTTTAGATAATGTTTTATTTCCTTTTCAGTAAGTATCTTACCTTGACTAATCACCTTATCATTAATCACTAATGCAGGAGTATTACTAATTCCATATTTAGATAGATACTTCTCATCCTCTAATAAAGTAACTTCTATATTCCCTTTTTCATTTGAAGTTCCCTTTTCTATATTTTTTAACAACTTCATTCTATTACTAGAATTTTTTCCTAATACTTTAATTTCCATTTCATTCACCTCGTAATCATTGTATTAAATTATAATTATTATTTTCTTATTAAATTATTAAGAATAATTAAAAATAACTGACTAAAGTAATCAGTTATCTATTTTTTTCTTTATTTTTTTTAGTTTTTGGTAGTATAAACTCTAAAACTAATCCTTCATCATTATAAGCTTTTAAAGTACCACCATGCATTTCAATGAATTCTTTACAAATTGAAAGTCCAAGACCAGATATCTTTCTTGATGAATCTGTTGTAAATAATGGATCAAATATTTTAGATATAATATCTTCTTTTACTCCAGGTCCGTTATCTCTTACTATAAATTTTACATTGTTATCTTCTTGTGTTATATCAATTTTTATTTCTCCACCATTTTTTAAATATCTAGTGCTATTGGAAATCATATTAGAAAAAACTCGTTTTATTTTTAATATATCTACATTTAAATATACTTCTGGTATTTTTGTAGTTATAGTAAATGTAATATTGTTATTTTCAAGTTCAATCTTATAATCATCATTAAGTTGATTAACAAGATCCTTAATCTGAATTAACGATAAATCTAAGGATATTTTTTCTTGATTTAACAAATAATCATCAAAATTAGATAAAATATCTTTAATATTAATCGCCTTATCATATATTTTATTATTATATTTACTAGCATCTTCGTCTAATTCTTTATCCTTTAATAAATTAGAATAACCTATAATAGAAGTTAATGGTGTCTTAATGTCATGAGATATGCTTGCAATTATTCTTGTTTGTTCAGCTTTTTCTTCATCGAGTAAATCAGTTAAATTTGAAAAT
>CACZFH010000070.1 GCA_902780395.1 uncultured Erysipelotrichaceae bacterium | reverse complement strand
TAATCATATTGATTACTCCTTTCTCAAGGAGCATATTATACTACATACTGACATTTTCAAAAAACGATACAACATGACATTATCATAAAATGATTACAGTTATTGGATAGTATTTTGACAAATATATTAAAATATGATATTCTGTATACAGATGAAGGAAGCTTCATACAATAAAAAAGGGAACATTCAGTTTTGGTATGTTGAATGTCTACCCATATATTTATGATATAGACATTTAATTTCTTACGAAATTAAGTGTCATTTTTTTATTACTAAAACCAGTAAGGTTAAGAGTAGTAAAATGAGTGATATGTAGCGAAGCAACTTGATGTTGTATTCACGCTTTTTCATTCTCTCAAACCTCCTCTCTATGTTGGATTGGAGGTAGACACTCAACAACTAAATATTCCTAAATTCAATGTAGCATATAAATATGCATGTGTCAATTGAGCAAACAACAATAGACATATGGACAGAAAAAAGTGTCGCGAAAATGTCGCATAATATTACAAAAAAAATCAAATAAATTTATAATTTTTTAAAATGTTTAAAAATTTTTAAAAATAGAAAAGTTAGAAAATATATTGATTTTTAATAGTTTTAAAAATTTTGACTAGTTTTGAATTAATGTCAGTGTTTATCCTAAGCGATAGGTCGGCAGTTCAAATCTGCCCGGGAACGCCATATAGACATAAAGATTAGAGCTATCTAATCTTTTTTGATAATAATATAAATACAATAAAAAACTACTAAAAGTAGTTTTTTATTGAATTACCTTTTAGCAGCTTTAGCTGATTCTTCTAATTTTTTAAGTTCTATACCATCTAAACCATTTAGTATTTCGAAATCATCTGGTACTATATATTGATATTCTTTTTCATCAACACCCCATGAACCATTATTTGGATTTTCACCACCATATGCATCCTCTTCTCGTAAGTATTTTTCGGATTGATACTCAACTTTAAGAATTTTTCCAGTATCATTTTCTAATAAAGAAAAAACATATTTATCGTCTGTACCGCTTTCCTTATATGAAATCCAATCAGGATCACCACCCAAAGTATATGAATCACTTTCTGTAACCCAATGTTCATCAACAACCATTTTATCCTCTATTGAATCATATTTAATATCTAATCTATTCAAACCATCTTTAATAAACCATCCATCATGTCCATTATAAGTCACTCTTTCTAATGCTTCATCATTCCACCCATTATGACAATATTTTAAATAACTTTTCGCTACTTCTTTACCAAATTCCATATTATATTATTCCTTTCCTATAAATAAATTATATTATCTTGAAATATCTTTTGTCAATTAAATAAAAAAACTCATGCCAAAAAAGTAATATTATATTTTTTTTAGCAATTATTTTTCTAATCCTATCTTTAAATAAATCCATTTAAAAATATAGTTTTATTATTGAATTTATAGTTTTATTAAGTTATAAAATGTAGCAATCCAAAGGAGGAATAATAATGGATGATGAATTCTTTGAAGAATTAATAAAAGATTTAAATAATGCGTCAAATGAAACAATAAAATATATTGATAGAAAAAGAGAGATTTTACGTTCTATTGAACCTTACACTCTTAAAAGAGATTATAGAATCAAACTATTAAGTAACTGTAAATTAATCTTTAGTTTACTAATGTCAGCTAATAAACAAGAAAGAGAACTGGCACTTATAATGATTAGTGCCAATGATTATAAATTAATGGCATATTATAATATATATATTGATATATTAGTTGATTATTTCAAATAAAAAGAGGCAGTTGAGAATCATGAAGTAAAGATAGTACCATTAGATGAAAATCTTTATGTGAAAGCTCTTATTGAATTAGTGAAAATAGGATTAAACGATGGTAATTTAGAAAAAACAGATATTAATGAACTTCTCTTAAAAGTAAATCCAAATACAGAAAGCATAAGAAGTAAAGCTATCATTAAGTACCATGCAATGTTTTTAGATCAATATGATAGAAATGAGTTCAATAGTTATTTTCAAAAAGAAGTGGGTTATACTAGCAAAACTGAAAATGATAAAAATAAATTAATAACAATTGTTAAAAAAGCTAAAACTGAAATGAATAAAGCCAATGAATTCAATAAAGAGAAAAAATATAATACTTCATGGGATTATTTTGGAGATATAATGTTAGAAATAACTAAATATAAAGAAACTCTTCATACCATCTGTGAAGAAGAATTGGGAAAAGAAGAGGTATATCAAAAAAACAAAAAAGAAAAGATTCTATAGTATTTTTTTTTACAAAAATATTATCAATATATTAATTGTTCTACTGAAAGTAGAATAGAAAAGGTAGAATTATGTATTAATATATAGAATAATAGAATTAGAAAGCAACAAGAAAATAACGTAAATTTTTAGACTAAGGTCCGTTTTTTAACGGATTTTTTTCTTTTTCAGAGTTATTGCCGTTTCTAGAATGTTAAACGGAAATAACCTTGATAA
>CACZFH010000069.1 GCA_902780395.1 uncultured Erysipelotrichaceae bacterium | reverse complement strand
TTACATTGTATCAGGAATTATACTTATATGTCTTTTATATTTTTACGAAAGAAAAGTGTGTATGCCATATAAGTCACACACACTAAAAATTATACAACCTAAAAAAGCTATTCACATTGAATAGCTCTTTTTATTATAAAAATAATACAAAGATAGAAATAATTACAAGTATAAACAATTCAACAGGTATATACTTATTATATTTTTTCTCCATCCTAATAATTTCTTTTCTCTTTTTAATATTTTTAGTATTCTTACCTATAATGATTTCTCCTTTAGAAAGATATTCATTTGTATCATCTTTATAAATACTTTTATTTTTATTCATATCAAATCTCTCATATTTTTGATTAGGAATCAAGGTAGAATATAAACCTTGAAGTTTACTTCCTAACAATAAACTCCCCAATAAGAAACCAAAAAGTAATACAGTAATAGGATATAAAATGAAAAAATTACTAAATATTTCTTTAATTGCTGGAACAAATAATAATAGAGTACATAGTATTAAACTGGGAATTAAACCAAAAGCCAAATACATTTTATTGGAAATGAATCTTCTTTTCCTAATAATTCTACTATATCTAGTAGGTGCCTTTAAGATTTTTTCTTTAATAAGTTGATAGATATTATTCATTTTTTCATCTTCACTAGATAAGTCAAAATTGATATCCATACTATTTTCATAAATGGCTAAATTGATACGTTGAGAAATATAATCTTGTTTTTCACCATCTTTAATCCAATATGAGTATGAATATAATATCCACATACTTTTTATCTCATTTTGTCTATTATGAAAGACTTCTAATAAATCAGAGTAATTATCTACTTTAATGGAAGTATCATCATGAAAATTAAAAGTACAATTATAGTTTCCTGAAAATTGTTTTACAGTCCAGTGCTGATAATTACTTTCATATTTTTCATTTTCAATAGTTTCTTTTTTTGCTATTTCTATATTTTCTTCTAAATCATCATTCATCATCTGAAAGATTTCTAACAAATCCTTATCAGTAATAATCTTGTTTGCCACAGTAATAGTATCATTATACATAGAAAAACTCCTTACTTAAATATTTGATTTATCACAGAAGATACTATTAGCTACAGCCATCTCTGATAAGATAGCATCAAATTGTTTTTCAATTTGATCCATAGTAGAATCTTCATGATTAGATTGTCTTATAAACTTAATGTTATAAGGTTTAAAAGAAATATCAAAAGAGTTTTCATGTTCAACTTCTTGTCCACCTTTTCCTCTATAGAAATTCATATTAAGAGTGATACTTACCTCACTGACTCTTTTTAAAGAACCATTCTTATAAGCAGATATAAATGAATCAATATCTTTGCAACAAATAGACTGAAAAAAATCTCCTCTAATCCATATATCATATTTTTGCATATAAGACTTTTTATACATATAATCCTTAAACTCTAGTTTAAAAGGTGCGTTTTTTTCTTCATCCTCTTTGACTTGCATTGATAATTGCTGATTCCAATAATCACATAATTTAACAATCTTAAAAACATCATTAACAGTAGGAATAGCATTAGAATAATCATACTCTTTATAAACAGTTGTAGAAGTAATAATTCCACTCATAAATAAACCTCCTATTTTCTATCTTATTATACCATATATTAAATAATAAGAAGAAAAAGAATTATAATTATCTTTTTCCACTTCTTTTTTCTTTTTTTAAATCAGCTAAAGCAAGTGTTAATCGTTCTATAAATTCATCAAATCCAATACTTAAATCTATTTTACTATCAGAGTTTTCATCACATATTGATTTACGAGCATTACCATAACAAATATCCGCAGTAAAACCATATTTATAATCAGCAAAGTATTTTAATATAGTATCTAAGACTTCTAATTGTTGATTAGTACTATTAAGATTCATGACAATTAAAACTTGTGACATAGAATCAATAGGAACAATTTGTAAGCTGACAATATTTCTTTGATCAGAAGCTAAACTATAGGCATAGTCCATCTGGTCATAACAAAGAAGACTAATACCTAATTTTCTAAGACAAGCATCAAAAATGTCTGAATGTCTAATTATATATTTATTATCTTTGACATTTTTATCTTCCTTTCCATATATGAAATGGCCATCTTCAGTAATAAGAATAATCCCTATGGAATCTGGATCAAAATCCTTAGAATCCCATTCTGTAATAATACCTTTATTATCCATAATAATACCCTCAAATACTTTCTAGTTACTAAACAAAATATACCATATATTTTTATAAAATAGAAAAATATTTTTATTCTATAATAAAAAAATATGACATAATCACGTTCTTATCTTCTATTAAAATGAAAGATTGAAAACAATGAAACTAAAACTTTTATCATAATAATAAAAAAATGACACTCATTCGCATTAGAATAGTGTCAAACTCATAATAATTGGGTAGACATTCAACAGTGTCAAACTGAATGTTCCCATTTTTATTTTATGCAAGATTTCTTGCTAGATACATAATAACATAAAAAGGAACTTGAAAAAAGTTCCTTTTGCTTTTAA
This sequence comes from uncultured Erysipelotrichaceae bacterium, assembly GCA_902780395.1. Taxonomy (GTDB): domain Bacteria; phylum Bacillota_I; class Bacilli_A; order RF39; family UBA660; genus UBA3789. The sequence continues at coordinate 2,659 of CACZFH010000069.1, read as the reverse complement.
ACTTGGGCCTCAATTTAACGTGTTTACGAAAAATCGGCACAAATCTATGAACCCTGATTGACTCAATTACTTGAATAAAACAAATCACATTATTTTGACATTTGCAAATATGTTTTTTAAAGAAGTTATTAAAATAGTAATCTTACGATATATTTAATTACCGATAAAAAAGTGTAAAAGTGTGTTATAATGATATGGAAATGAGCGTGATAAAGTGAAAAAATTATTTGGCGGAATTAATTTAACTTGGAAAAAGTTGGTTGTGTTTTCAATATTTGTAGGTATATATACAGCAGTTATGGCAATGTTACCAATAGCAAAAGATACTTCATTTAATGATTTAACTGTTACCTTTGAAGTATGGATCTTTTTTGGAATATTTATTATTATGAATAGTAAATCTCCTAAAGATTCAGCATTAAAATGTTTTATCTTCTTTTTAATTAGTCAACCATTAGTATATTTAGTTCAGGATATAATTAAACAAAGTAATTTATTTAATACATATTATAGATTTTGGTTTTTATGGACAATAGCTTGTCTTCCTATGGGTTTTATAGGATATTACATGAAAAAAGATAAATGGTGGGGATTATTAATTCTTATTCCGATGTTATTATTAACTGGAGAAGAGTGTGCTGGTTATTTATCTAAAACGATGTTTTCTTTTCCAAGACATCTATTAACTACTATTTTTTGTATGAGTGCATTAATAATCTATCCATTAGCTATATTTAATAATAAAAAAATAAAAATTACTGGGGTAGTAATAAGTAGTATAATAATTATTGCACTTACAATTATATGTATAATAAATCCACCAGTATATAGTACGGATATATTATTCAATGGCGAAAAATATAAGTTTGATGATAATTATAAAGTTTATCTTACTGATAATAAATATGGTGAATTAAGTATCAGATATGAAAGTGGTATTGAAGATTGGAAAGTTCATGCAGAATTTAAAAAAGCCGGTAAAACTGAATTTATACTAGAATCACCTGATGGCGATAAAATAACATTCGATATTTCTATCAGGAGAGATACATATACCGTAAAAGAAAAAAGTAATTAATCGCACTATTAAGATATTACGATTTATTAAGCAGATTCAAAAAATCTGCTTTTTTCGTGTTATAATTTATATATAAAGAAGGTGAAAATGTGAATCAATTTGTAAATGAATTTTTAAAATACTTTTTTTCGAATCCATTTGTTATATTATTTTTCATTGTAGTAATAATAGTTGCAATATTTAATAAACAAATAATCGGTTGGTTTGGAGAACATTGGACTAAGCAAGCACTAAAGAAACTTCCTAAGAATGAGTATAAGATTTTAAATGATGTATTTATTGAAACAAATGAAATCACACACCAAATTGATCATGTTGTTGTATCATCATATGGGATTTTTTCAATAGAAACAAAACAATATAACGGATTCATTACTGGTAATAAGTATGATAAAAATTGGATTAGACACGCAGGAAAAAATAAGTATTATTACACAAATCCAATAAGGCAAAATTATGGTCATGTTAAAGCACTATCAGAATTATTAAACATTGATGAATCAAAAATATTCAATGTTGTTTGTATTCCGAGTAAAGCTACTTTAAAAGTTGAACATGATGGAGAGTTAGTTAGATATGACACTTTAGCAGATAAAATATTATCATATAAAGAAATAATGATTAAAAATGTCGATGAAATTGTAAAAACTATAAATAAAAATAACATTACAGATAAAAACATAAAGAAAGAACATATCCAAAATATAAAGAATAATATAATAAATAAAGATAATAATAAATGTCCAAAATGCGGAGGACAATTAGTTGAAAGAACTGGTAAATATGGACGTTTCATAGGATGTTCTAATTATCCAAAATGCAAATACACTAGAAATTAAAATATTATAAATGACTAATGTATGAATCATTAGTCTTTTTTTGTGGGATTTCTTGTTAAATAAAAAGACAATAAAAAAAGAAACCTATTTCAAGGTCCTTTTATATTTCAAACTGAGGCCTCAATTTAACGTGTTTACGAAAAATCGGCACAAACTTATGAATTTAAATTGACTCAATTACTTGAATAAAATATATCATATTATTTTGCAAATTAAAAGATACTTTTTTATATCACTGATTAATATAGTTTTTTTCCACAATAATTATTGAAAAATATGACAAATCTTTGTATGCTCGATTGATTTTTACTAGGGATAATGTTATATTTCGGTTAGGAACATTTAGTTGTTGAGTGTCTACCTCTAATCCAGCAGGAAAGGAGGTTTGATAAAGTGAAAACTAAAACTTTTGTTATAAGAGTTTTAAAACTCATTTCTATCATTTTATTTCTCCTTATCATTATGATAGTAGTAATAAAAAAATGACACTTAATTCAGATTTGAATTAAATGTCTATCTCAATTAAATAGGGTAGACATTCAACTTGCGAAACTGAATGTTCCCATTTTTATTTTATGCAAAATTTCTTGCTACATACATAATAACACAAAAAGGAACTTTTTTCAAGTTCCTTTTGCTTTTATATTACTTCAAGAGTTAAATGCAACTTTTTTAAATTTATTTTTTTAACTTGCATTTAGTCTTTTAATAGTATTTAATATTAATTCAATCAATTGTTTTC
>CACZFH010000068.1 GCA_902780395.1 uncultured Erysipelotrichaceae bacterium | reverse complement strand
GTTGCAACAACTAGTCTATTTGATAATAGTAATCTTGATATATTTGGTGAAATTAACAATCTATATAAAAGTATAAATTTATTACAAAGTAATATGGATACAATTGTTGAAGCATCAAAAAAATTAAGTGATGGATCTAATCAACTGGATGCAGGTATTACAGAATTAAATAATAAAATACAAGAATTAACACAAAAATATAAATATTATAGAAATCAAGATCAAAATACTTTAAAAGAAGAACTTATAAAAATTATTGAACAAAATATTAATACGATAACCCCTGCTTTAGAAGAAGAAATTACTGCTGAAACAAGCAAAATAATAAAAGAGAACAAAGAAGAATTAGAAAATGCAGTTATTACTTATACTAAAAAGAATACTATGTCAGTAATAGATGAAGAAGTAAATAAAATAGTTAATAACTTAGACATAAACAGTTTAATGGAAAAAGTTATTAATAGTAATTTGTATAATTTACTTAAAAATGATTCAGAAATTACACAATTAACAAATACACTTAAAGATGATATTAACAAGGAATTAAAGAATATTATAGTTAATGAATTTAACAATATAGAAAACAGCATAAATAACAATATGTCACAAAGTGAAAAAGAAAAATATGTCAGTGATATAGCAGAAAAATATGGTGTAACTTATGAACAAGCATTAGGAATAGTTGGAGAAGTTCAAACAGATACTTTAAATCAAGTTAAAAAGAACATCAGAGAAGCTAATATTCCAGAAAAAATTATTAATTCTTTAAATGATAAAAATTATGTATCAAATTTAGTTAATGAATATATAAATAAATTAAATAGTAAATTAAGTGAATCAATTAACAAAGATACAACTATTAATGAATATTCTAAAGAATTAAAACAAAAAATATTATCAGCGCTAAATAAAGATTTAGAAAATGAAAATATGTATTTAAATGTTAATGTTAAAGAATACTTATCAGTTTTAGTTGATAAAATAATTGATAATACAGCAAAAGATTTATCAAGTAAATACACTGAGGAATACACAAATAAAGTTGTTAAAAATGTTATTGAAAAGGAATTCAGTGAAGAAAATGTTGATTCAAAACTAAGAGAATTATTAAATATTTATGAAGATGATATAAATAAAAAAGTAACAGTTTTAGATGATACAGTAAATACATTATCAGAATCTTTAAATATGTTAAATGATGGATCAAAACAAATTTCAACTGGTATGAGTGCATTATCATCAGGACTTGAAAAATACAATAAGGAAGGAATAAATAAAATTAATAATCTAGTTAATGGAGATGTTAAAACTCTTCAAAAAAAATTAGATGCACTAATTCAATTAAGTAATAATAATCAAACAATAGATACCCTTCCTAACAATGCTAATGGTAATTCAAAAATTATATTCATGATTGATTCATTATCTAAGCCAACTGAAACTATTGTTGAAACTAAGAAAGAAGATCAAAAGAGTTCTCTTTGGGATAAAATAAAAGGACTATTTAATTAACAAATATTACAATTCATACACTCCAAATATATTTTAATTTAAAATTAGAATAAAAAGATATTGTAATAACATTTAACAAATATTACAATTCATACACTCCAAATATATTTTAATTTAAAATTAGAATAAAAAGATATTGTAATAACATTTCTATTCGTAAAATAGTAATATTACGAATACTTCTAATTTATAATAATATTTCAAAATCATGAGAAAAAATGCGAAATATGTGATATAATTTATGTAGAATGTTAAGAGGAGTGATAACCATGGATTTAAAAGAAGCAATGAAAAAGAGACATATGGTTCGTAAATATACAGATAAACCTTTGTCAGACGAATTAATTAGGAAGATAAATGAAAGAATAGAAACAAATAATAAAAAATATAATCTTAATATGAAACTTATGATTAACAATAACAAAGGTGTAAGTAGTATTATGAAGTTAATAATGGCTAAAGGTGTAAATAACTTTATAATTCTTGCGGGAGATATAAGTGAAAATTTAGATGAAAGATTAGGATATTCTGGTGCTGATATAATGTTATATGCACAAACGCTGGGATTAAATACATGGTGGGTTGGTGGAACTTTTAATAGATCTGTAAGAAAGTACGTGGATAATAAAAATGTGACTGGAATAATTGCTATTGGATTTGGTCAAACGCAAGGAGTTCCACATAAGTCAAAAAGTGTAGAAGAAGTTTCTAAATATAATGGTTCTACAATTCCTGAATGGTTTGTTAATGGAACTGAAAGTGCATTGTTCGCCCCAACAGCTTTAAATAAACAAGATTTCATGTTAATAGGGAATGGCAACAAAGTTAAAATAGAGTGTAATAATGGTATATTTACAGGAAGTAATGTGGGATTAATAAAATATCATTTTGAATTAGGAGCTGGAAAAGAAAATTTTGAATGGGAATAGTTAAAGTTGAGTTGATGTTTTAATTAATGTCGGAAACTTTTGATATTCCGATCTGTTCGCAATAGGTTGCTAATGCAAAAACATTAATAAATAAAATAATCGCACTATTAAGATATTATGATTTAGTATATCAGGAGTAAAATCCTGATTTTTTGTGATATAATTATTAATGAAAAGTGGTGAAATAATGGGTAAATTATATTTATTAACTGGTGATTATATTTTAAACTCAAAAAATAAGGATGCAATAGTAAATGCTGCTAATAAATATATGACATATGGTAGTGGTATATGTGGAGTTATATATAGCAATGCTGGAAATCAACTAGAAGAGTACTGCCACAATATATATAAAACTGATATGGTTAATAATGAAGTAAGAATTACACCAGGTTTCAATTTAGGTATAGATATTATCCATGTATTAGCACCAAAATATTTTAAAGAACAAAACCCAATTGATGAATTATTAAAAGGATATAAAAACATGTTAGATGAAATAATAAAACATAATTATAAAAATGTTTTGTTATGTAGTTTAGGAACTGGAATTCATGGATATAAGCACGAAGAAATCACAAAACAAAAAGTGGTTATATATCATATTGTTATCAATGTTATAAACAAGCAAGAACTGGATCATATAGTTCTAGACTAAAGGCGGGTTTAAGTGTAGAAGGTATTTGTGATACTAAAATGATAACTGAATGGAAATTAAAACTAATTGCATATGTAGTATTTGATCGTATTCTATCAGAGAGAGAGCAAATTATTGATACTATTAATGAATTATTAGATAAATCAATTAAAAGTGCAGAAAGTAATAAAGATATAAATTCAGAACTAGAAATGTATAAAAGAAGATTAGAAGATTTACAAAAGAAAAGCAAAAAATTATTAGATACATTTCTTAATGAGTTAATATCCCAAGAGGATTTTGCTAATAAGAAAAAAGAATATGATGAAGAAATAGTAAAAACACAAAATATGATTAACGAATTAAAAAAGGATGATGATATTCCAGTTCAGACATTAGAAGAAAAAATAAAAGAATTAAAAGGTATAATATTAAACAATTTTAATTATAAAAGTGGAGATATGTCAGATGAAATGGTTGAATCATTTGTAAATAAAATTATTATCTCAAATGATTTAATAGAGTGGCATATGGACTTTATTAGTGATAAAATAATAAATAAGAAAAGAGAAAGAGAGGAAATATTAATTGCAGAATTAGCAATAACTGATGATGATGCTATAAATTATTCACAGTATTGGGAAGAATTTAAAAGGATAACAATTAAAGAACCTATAAAGGTTGCAATATTTATATAAGTTTTATCTTCTTATATATTTGATAAAACTGCCCTCGAAATATCATAGTGGCACAGGCCGCAATCAAAGAAAAGGGTCAAAAGAAATAATTAAATAAAACCTTATAATATAAGGAAAACTGATAATTTAATAACTAAAAATATAAACGATTATTAAGTAAAATTAATAGTCGTTTTTTTATGTAAAAACATCTAAAAATCCTAATTTGCTTATTTTTCGTGTAAAGTATGCCTCATAGAAATGGAGGTGAAAATATGCTAATAATCTATTCAAAACCATCATTAGAAAATCTATCTCAAGGAGAAAGAATATCTTATATAAGACAGCTTAGAATGATGTATCTCAAGGAGAAAGAATATCTTATATAAGACAGCTTAGAATGATGAGTCAAGATGAAGTTTCAGATAAGTTAGGATTAAAAGGTGAATGCAAAAGAAAAACAATGACTAGATATGAAAGAGGTGAAAGAAAGCCTAAATCATATAGAGTAGAAGAACTGTCAAAAATACTTCAAGTTAATATTAATTCAATAAAGCAATTTGATTTTAAGGAATCAATCGATATTATTTATTTTCTTTTGTGGTTAGAAGAATTAATACCTAGTATTCAAATTGAGTATGAGGAAACATTCGTAAACAAAAATAAAGAACTAAAACTTTTCTTTGAGGAATGGAAAAGAATGAAATTAAAAAGGAGAAAAAAAGAAATCAGTTATTTTCAATATACTGATTGGAAATTTAATTATGAAGTCACAAAGGAGTAATAAGATGTATTCAATAAAAACAATAAACATCATGGATATAGATGATTTTAAAAACCATCCGTATAGAATCGAATATGATGAAGAAATGGAATTGTTA
>CACZFH010000067.1 GCA_902780395.1 uncultured Erysipelotrichaceae bacterium | reverse complement strand
ATCCATATTACTTTGTAATAAATTTATACTTTTATATAGATTGTTAATTTCACCAAATATATCAAGATTACTATTATCAAATAGACTAGTTGTTGCAACTGAATAAATAGAGTTTAATTCAAAATCACTTGTATCATAAGTTATTTCAACTTTATTTATATCTTTTATATCATCTATCTTTAAAGATTCATATAATCCAGGTGAAGATATTGCAGTTATGACAGAATTTACACCATTATCAACAATTTTACCATTGGTAACCTTAATATTTTTATTATCAGTATTATTTAATATAGATGTTGTAATTATTGCATATGGAACATACATTTTCTCTGTTTTACCATTAATATTCATATTTTTAAATGAATTGTTTTTATAAGTTAAAACTATCTTTTTTTATAAGTTAAAACTATCTTAATTTTTCCATCTTTACCTAAAATATCATTTACATTTTTTTCTTCACCATTTAAATAATATTTAACATCAAGACTTATTGGTAAATTTTTTGTATATGTGCCTTGATAATAAATATCATTACCATTAGTTTCCCAAACAAGATTATTATCATTTTGCTTAAATGTTTCATTTCCGTTAATATTTTTAATACTATCTAAACTAGTTTTATCACCAATTGTTTTTCCACTATAATTATATAAGTGTTCAGTAACAGAAGCACTTTTTAATTCTCCTGTTTCATTTAATTTTGCATATATTGTTTCTTCCTTTGTGAGTGCATAAACTCCTGTTGCTTGAAATAATTCACCAAGAATTAAAGTATAAGCTAATAATTTTTTAAATATCTTTTTCATACTATCTTTCCTTTCTTAAACCCCAATGTTGTTTTAGTTATTAATTTATCAAATAATAATAACACACTAGGTACAATAAACATAACTACAAGCATGCTTATAATAGCACCTCTTGCCATCAATAAACATAGTGATCCAATCATATCAATTTTTGAAACAACATATACTCCAAAAGTTGCTCCGAAGAAACACATTGCACTAACAAAAATTGATGATACTGACGAATCTAAAGATTCTTCCATTGCAGTTTTCTTATCTTTTCCATTTTTTCTTTCTTCCAAATATTTTGTTGTTAGTAAAATTGCATAATCAATTGTTGCACCAAGTTGTATAGTTCCAATTACAATAGATGAAACAAACGGAATACTAGTGTCATGCCAATATGGAACGCCCATATTTATAAATATTGCAAACTCTATTGACAAAACAAGCAATGCTGGCAAACTAATTGACCTTAATACGAAGAACATAATTAAGAATATAACTCCTATTGAAACATAATTTACATTTCTAAAGTCTATTGCTGTTATTTCAACCAAATCATTCATTAATGGTCCTTCCCCAGCAAGTATTGCATTTTTATCGTATTTTTTTATTATTGTATTTAAATTTTTTATCTGCTCATTTATTTCATCACTTGCTATTTCATAATTTGAGTTAACAAGAATAAGTTTATAATTATCAGTTTCCAAAATGTTTCTTATTTTAGATGGAAGAATATTACTTGATATTCCATATTTGACTAATACATCAGATGATAAAACACTATCAATACCATCTAAATCATTAATTTCATCTATCATATTATTCATATCACTACTATCCATATCTTTATTAACTAGAATCATAGATTGTGATATTAAACCATAATCTTCTTTTAATTTTTTGCTAACAATTGAATAATTGTAATCTTCTGGAATACTTGTATCTAATTTATAATAAACACTTGTGTTTTTTTGAGATAAATATGCAGGAACTAATAAAATTAAGAAAACTATAAATATCCATTTGTATCCTTTTGCAACAATTGGTTTAATGAACTTAAACTTTGGAATCAATGATTTATGTTTTGTTTTTTGAATTAATTTATCATTCATTAACAATAATGCTGGATAAAAAGTTAATACTGTCAAAACACCAAATACTACTCCTTTAGCCATTACTAAACCAATATCTTTACCTAAACCAAATTTCATACTGCAAAGTGCTAAGAAGCCAGCAACAGTTGTAAGTGAAGATCCAATTACAGATGTCATAGTTTCACTAATTGCTTCACTCATAGCTTCATCATTTGCTTTTTTAGTCTTTTTAGCAGCTTCGTATTTATGATATAGGAATATTGAAAAATCAGTAGTTACTCCAAGTTGTAATACAGCTGCAATTGCTTTGGTGATATAAGATATTTCCCCAAACATTATGTTAGTTCCCATATTAAATAGAATTGATACTCCAATATTTCCTAACAATATTAATGGAACAATGTATGAATCAAGAGATATCATTAGTATAATTAGACAACATACAACTGCCAATAACACATAAGTAAAAGTTTGACTTTCAACTAACCTTCTCATATCCAAAGACATAGCACTCATACCACCAACTTTAATACTACTAGATAATTCCTCTATCTCTTTTACTGCATCAGTTGTTTCTTCATCACTTGTACCAGTTGAAAATGTTATAAGTAATAACTTAGAATCATCAGTTGATACATGATCAACGAATTTCTTTGGTAACATTTCTAATGGAATAGTTGTTCCTGTGATGTCATTAATACTAACTACATCATTAACACAATCTATCTCTCTGATTTTGTTTTCCAAAGTGATTAATTCTTTATCACTTATGTCATTATCTACTAAAGAAACAGAAAATGCCCCCATTTTGAAATCATCTTTTAATATACTTTGACCTTTTAGTGTTTCAATATCACTAGGTAAATATACTAAAATATCATAATTTGTTTTTGTTAAACTAAAACCTATAATAGCTGGTATTAATAAAAGCAAATTTAGAATCAGAATTATTTTTTTATTTTTTACAATAAAATCTGCTATTTTATGCATAATTTTTCCTCCCGAAATAATAATCTATCACTTTAAAATTATTAAAAATAATTAAAGGCATTTAAAAAGGACATATTAGAGCAAAAATAAGTCCATTTATTTTTTATTTTTACTTGTAATAATTTCTATTTTCTCTTTTTTTAAAGTAAAAAGAGTTACCCTATTTCCACAATGAGGACATTTAGCATGTTTTATTCCTCTTTTTAATGAAATAGGTAATTTTAATGTTGTTTTGCATTTATGGCATCTCTTATAAATATGATCTTTGTCTTTTATATTTTTTTTTATATTGATAAAAGGTTTTGTTATTTTTGTTTTAATATTTAAAAATCGAACATTTTCATCACTTCGTTTATATATTTTCTTTGACATAGGTCTATAAATAATTAATGCTATAAGTAATAATTGTATGAGCAATAAAATTTTACTTTTAACAAATAATCCTATAATTAATGTTATAAAATATAATATTAAATGGAATCTATATAATTCATCTGAACCATATCTACCATACATAAACTTTCTTATTCTCTCATCCATAATTTTCCCCCAACTTTTTAAGTTTACCAAGTTTATCTAATGATTGCAATTTCAAAACTGATAATTC
>CACZFH010000066.1 GCA_902780395.1 uncultured Erysipelotrichaceae bacterium | reverse complement strand
TTAAAACATCAAAAGAAACTCCTTTTGATGTTATCTAAAAAATACTCTACTGACATTTTCTCAAAATGATTTAACTGACATTTTCAAAAAAATTTGACAAATACTATCCAATAACACCAAATAATTCGGCAATAGCATTTACAATAAAAGGAAATACAATCATTGTAGTAAGTATCAAAAAAATACTAAAAAATTCTTTTTAGTATAACTTCATTCTTAGATTTTATTCCTAATATTATATATTAAATACCATATTATTAATATAGTAATTTTTAATTAATTAAAAATGTGCTTTTTGCAATAAAGCAATTAAAAACTTCAGTTATTTAACTGAAGTTTATTTTTATATGTTGTTCCCAACCAAAAGTGAACTGGAAGTCTACCGTTGAATTTCAATTTATTTTTGAAGTTTCTTAATAAGTCGTTCCTCCCCATTCTACTACAGTAAATCCTCTTCTTTCAAATGGAATAAGTATTTCTCCTTTTATTATAGGTTTTTTATTAACTTTTTTAATATGAATAACTATTCTTAGCATTGAATCTGGTTTAGGATTAATATTAATCTTCGAATAAGAATTTCGCTCTTCAGTTAATTCAAAATAAACTAAACTCTTCTTATTCTTTTCTAGTATTGGTAACCAATACATTATAAATTCATTTCTTTCTTTATCATTTAATCCAATATATGAAAGTTTTTCTTCCAAGAAATCTATTGCATTATCTTTAGTAACATAGAATCCTTCTTTAAAGTCAGCTGTATGAATCTTTTCTTCATCCCAATATAATGCATAATAATAATTACCTTTCTTATCATATAGAGAGCCATCTTTTTTAGCAATTACTTCCCATCCATTATTATACTTAGGATAAGTAGTCTCTAAAACACTTGGATCATCAAAAGTTACTTTAACATTAATGTCTTTTTCAGGGTAGAAATAAAGAATTGGTTTAGATATTCCACCACACATTTGTTTTTCTGATGTTCCTTTACCTGTACTCATATCATATTTAAAAGTAATACAATCTGTAGGATCAGAAGTTTCGGCAATTTGTGCAGTAATAGTATCAATACTTGAACTCATTATATGTAAATGATCAACAGTATATTCACCAAAATCATACAATTCATTGCCATTAATTAATAATAATTTAACATGGCCATCTACTAAAGCAAATACATAAGCATTATTAGATACGGCAAATATATTGTCAATTTTTACATTATTTAATATCTCTTTACCATCTAAACTATAGAGAACTCCTTTTTTGTTTTCTCTGGCAATCAACAATTTATCTTGTCTTAAGAAACCGGTATATTTTATTGGAATTATTTCTTTTCCATTTGTAATATCAACTACACCATATTTTTTGTCTTTTATGACTGCAATATTATTACCTTTTAGTGTATTTAAATATTCAGCAGGTCCAGTAGTACCACATCCATTAATATATGGGCTTAAAGTATCATAACTAACATCACTTATATATTTATTATCTTTTAAACTATATAAATAATACTTATTATTTTTATATATAGCAGCATAATTATAACTATAATAAGATTCATCCATTTTATATAGATAAATTCCACTATAATCTTCATTAGGAGCTACTTTTTGATTTTTAACAATATCATATAATTGAGCTAATTGATTTTTATCTAAATAAGACAAATAATTATTATCAATAATTGATATACTACTCTGAGTGTTATATCCAACATCAATATCTAATTTATGAGTAACAACATTCTCCATATTAACTGGTTTAATTAATGATAATTTACTTCCATATTGCCCTTTTGTTTCATAGACTGTTACTGTTGTTCCTTCAACTATTGGAGCTGCTTCAGTTATAGGTTCTTCTTTCTTTACTCCATAAGATGTAGGTGTTCCAACATCATCAATAGTACAACCATTTAAGTAAACTGTTCCATCTTTATATGCTTCAGATTCACTACATTTAACATCTGTTTCGCCTACTATACTCATTAACTCTGTAATAGATAAATAACTATTAGTCTTAATATAGTTTTCTAAATCTGCTTTTTCAAGTCTTAACCCATATTCATTAATTGATCTTTCTATAGCAGAAGTTAATACTCCTTCTTCTGATTTCACCTTATCATCTAATATGTTTTGTAATCTATTGTTATTAAAATACATATATAATAATAAACATCCCATCAATAATAAAACAATAATTAAAAAAATTACTACTATTTTTGCTTTACTTTTCTTTTTAGGTAACTCTGTTGTTGGTGGATTAGTTGCAATATCTTTTTTTTCTTCCATATACATCTCTCCTATTTTATAAAAATTATAACACAAAACAAAATAGAATCCTATTTTTTTTATTGTTTTGTAATCAATCTCCACCATTTAAGCACAAAAAAAACTATGTGCTACATAACACATAGTTAATTTCTATGGTGTGCCCGACCAGACTTGAACTGGTAATCTTCCGCTTAGGAGAATCATGGCCTCCAGTTCAAAACTAATCATAAATTTTTAAATCCATTGGAGTTTAATGATATATCAATGTTTTTTATTTTTAATAATTCTGTTTTTTCAAATTTAGAATTTTTTTTACGATTTTTTTGATATTTCGCGACATTTTCGCGACACTTTTTTCTGTCCATATGTCTATTGTTGTTTGTTCGATTGACACATGTATATTTATATGCTACATTGAATTTAGGAACATTTAGTTGTTGAGTGTCTACCTCCAATCCAACATAGAGAGGAGGTTTGATAAAATGACGAAAAGAGTTTTTACAATAAAAATTCTTCGCTACATTTCTATCATTTTATTACTCCTAATCATTTTGATTATCGTAATAAAAAAATGACACTTAAGTCTATGACTTAAATGTCAATCTAAAGAAATTTAGGTAGACATTCAACATACCAAAACTGAATGTTCCCTTTTTTATTGTATGAAGTTTCCTTCATCTGTATACATAATACCATATTTTAATATATTTGTCAAAATACTATCCAAAAACAGATAGTGTTTCCAAAGTGGGGAGATTTATAAAAAATCTCTTTTTATATCAATAAAAAAGGTTAAAACCTAAAAAATGCTTTATAATTGAATTGCCTA
>CACZFH010000065.1 GCA_902780395.1 uncultured Erysipelotrichaceae bacterium | reverse complement strand
GATATTCTCTTGCCATATTATTCTCCTTTCTTAAATTTTAACATATAAAAAATCTACACACTTTTTATTTTGTGTAGATTTTTTTCAAATCACTTCTTATGTGATTTTTTTTATACATTAAATCTGAAATGACAGATATCACCATCTTGCATTAAGTAATCTTTGCCTTCTAATCTGGCTTTTCCTGCTTCTTTTACTTTTAATTCAGAGCCACATTCAATTAAGTCTTCATAAGATATTACTTCTGCTCTAATAAATCCTTTTTCAAAATCAGTATGAATGATACCAGCACATTGTTTTGCATTCATCCCTTTTTTAAACGTCCAGGCTCTTACCTCATCTTTTCCAACTGTAAAATAGGTTGCTAAACCTAAAATATCATATGTAGCTTTTATTAATTTATCTAAACCACTTCCATCTAATCCTAGACCTTCTAACATTTCTTTTTTATCTTCAGGTGATAATTCGCTTAATTCCTCTTCTACTTTAGCACAAAGACTTACTACTCTAGCATTTTCTTTAGAAGCATATTCTTTTACTATTTTAACATATTCGTTATCTTCATTTTCTAATTCACTTTCTTTAATATTAGCAAGATATATGATTGGTTTTTCTGTTAAAAAACTATATGACTTAATAGCTTTCTTTTCTTCTTGATTTAGATTTAATTGTCTAATTGGAGTATTTTCTTCTAAGGCTTTTTTGCATCGATCCAATACATCTAATTCTAGTAAATCATCTTTATTTTTGGTTGTTCTAGCTTTTTTTGATACTCTTTCTAATCTTTGATTGATGACATCTAAATCAGCTATTGCTAACTCTAGATTAATTGTTTCAATATCTCTTATCGGATCTATATTTCCTTCTACATGAATAATTTTACCATCATCAAAGCATCTAACTACTTCTACTATAGCATCTACTTCTCTGATGTGTGATAAGAACTTATTTCCTAATCCCTCTCCTTTACTAGCTCCTTTTACTAATCCTGCTATATCGGTAAATTCATATGCTGTTGGTATAAATCGATTAGGATTATACATTTCTTTTAATACATCCATTCTTTCATCTGGCACAGTTACTACTCCTACATTAGGTTCAATTGTGGCAAACGGATAATTTTCAGCTAATATTTTTTGATTAGTAATTGCATTAAAAAGTGTTGACTTTCCTACATTAGGAAGTCCTACTATTCCTGCTGTCAAACTCATAATATCCCTCTTTTCATGCTTTATTATATCATTTTTTCATAATAAAAGAATACCTAATGGTATTCTTTTTAAAATTCATAGATATGAATTTCTTCATTTTTTCTTTGTGGAATTTCTGCTGGTTCAATTTCATAACCCCAATTTATATTGTAATCTGGCATTAGTTTAGTCCTTAAAGGCAACATTCTTGTTGTTAAGATTATTGCTTCAAATGCTTTTAATGTTTTTAGTTCTATTAAACTTATTAACGGTTCTTCTTTTCCATTTACAATATGTGTCCCACACCGATTAGCTATTTCTTCTAAGGTATATTTATCTTCTGTTAAAAGATAAACAATATTACCAAAACACATTTTTAATATTTCTAATTCTTCTTTAGAATACATATTTAATAAGTGAATATAACTTTGAATTACTACTGTAAATCTAATATTTAATCCTCTACTTCTATTTAAAACATCAGTAAAGTCTTTTATAGGTATCATAGTATCAAATTCATCTAATAGAATATTGATTCTTTTTTGGCTCTTACCATAGATATTAGCTGCATGAATTATTTGATTGGTAAGTAATGGAATTAAATTACTACCAAATGAAGACATTTCACTAATTACGAATATAGCTGTTTTGTTGTTTAATACGTCTTTCATTTCAAAGTCAGACTTTGATAACATATTTGATAAATTTGTTCTTGATAAGTATCTTTCAATTTTCTGATTGAATACTGATAAAATACTTCCTTTTGTCTCTGATGGAGCTTTTAAGGTACCAACCATTTTTATATAAGTTACGCTATTTTTTGGTAATTCTTCTAAAAACTTTGCACTTGTTTCTTTTGCTTGTAGTTGATTTGCTAAAGATCCAACACTAGTAAGATTTATTTCTTCTTCTTTGGCATTTTCAAATAAATAAAGAACTAATCCAGTAAAATAACTAATAGTAGAATTTATCCAAAATGGATCTGTATTCTTATAATCTTTGCTCATGAATATATAATATCCTAATTCTTCTATTAAATTTAAAGCTATATCATAATCGCCGTTTTTATAAATTTCATATGGGTATGTTAAGGGATTCCAATTATTACCTAATACTGGGTTTCCAAAATTTAAAGCAATTACATTATAGCTTTTCTTTTTTAATGAATTTGCCATTTTTTGATATAATTCTCCATGAGGATCATTTACTAATAATGACTCTTTGGCATTCATAGATAGCTTTAACATAGGAAGTATAACTGTTTGGGTTTTACCACTTCCAGTTGATCCTATTACTAGATTATGTCTATCTTTATCATCTATGTAAATCTTATCTCCTTCGAAAAATATAGGTAGTCCTGACCTTTCAATATCTTTTGTTGCTTCTACTTCTTGTAATGTTTCTTTGTATTCTTTTTCTGATATCCAGCTTGAATTATTCATATTTTTTCTCCTTTCATTTTCTATTAAAACATGCATTTATTAATTTTATTTAAACAATAACGACTTTTTATGTTATTATTATATCGGTGGTATTTATGTTTTCTAATTCTCTAGTTTTAGAAATATTAGATTATTTAGACTTAAATCTTTTCCGAAAAGTTACTATTGATGAATTAGCTAATACTTTTCATTTTAATAAAGACTATCTTATGAGGCTTTTTAAAAGGGAAATTGGTTCTACTATTATTGATTATATGAATTACAAGCGTATCTATATGTCTTTAGGCAGTTTGAAAGAATCTGGATCTATTTTAAATATTTCTTTAAGATTTGGTTTTTATTCTCAAGAATATTTCTGTGAAGTTTTTCATAAGTTAATTGGTGTTTCGCCTTCTCTATATAGAGCTTTTTTAGCTTATGATTCAACGATAGATGAAGATACTTATTATTTAATTCAAAATAATGTTATTTTTTTAGAACAATTTTTTAAGAAAATAGATATCTATAAAAGAAATGTTCCTAGTAAAGATATGGTTATTAAACTATCTATTTTTAAAGAACAAATGATTTAAGTAAACTTAAATCACTTTGGTCGTTACCTCCCAAAATTCCTGCTTCTTAGAGGAAGTATGCTTCCTTCTCCACAGGCTTA
>CACZFH010000064.1 GCA_902780395.1 uncultured Erysipelotrichaceae bacterium | reverse complement strand
GACGCTAAGGTTCTAATTCTTTAAGGCAAGGAAGAATTATTGCATGCTGCGGGATATCCCTTTTAATAGGATGAAGGGGATATCCTTTTTTTATTCTAAAGAAGGAGGTTTTAAAATGAATGAAATAGCAGAAATAAAAGATATTGAAAGAAAGATTTATAATGTTAGAGGAGTGGAGGTAATGCTAGATTCTGATTTGGCAGAGCAATATCAATGTGCAAATGGTACTAAAACAATAAATCAAGCTGTAAAAAGAAATCAAGATAGATTTCCTAATGATTTTTATTTTCAATTAAATGAAAAAGAATACTTAAACTTGAAGTCCCAAATTGGGACCGAAAACTATACTAAACATGGTGGTGTTAGAAAAATGCCATATGTTTTTACCGAGCAAGGAGTAGCAATGCTTGCGACCGTAATAAGAACGGATGCAGCCGCTAAAGTAAGTATTGATATTATGAGAGCATTTGTTAGAATGAGGCATTATATTAAATATAATGATCAACTGTTACCACGTAAATATCTGCTTTTAGAAGAAAAGGTAGATAATAATACAAAAAGAATAGATGAATTATTTGATAAATTCAATCCAAAAATAATAATCTATATTTTTTCAAAATGATATTTATGATGCATATTCTGTACTATTAGAAATATTCGACATAGCCAAAGAAGAAATAATAATTATTGATAATTATATATGAAAAGTATTGTTAGATGAACTTAGAAATATTAATAAAAAGATAATAGTTATTTCATCAAATATAAGTGAAGTATTAAAAAATAAGTATTTGAAACAATACAATAATGTGTCTTTTATAAATAATAATTCATATCACGATAGATTTATAATTATAGATAGAAAAAGAGTATTTCACTGTGGAGCATCATTCAAAGATTTAGGTAAGAAGTGTTTTGCGATAAATGAAATAGAAAACAAAACTGAAATTGATAAATTAATAAATGATGTTGTTACTAATTGTAGTATAGATAATAGATAATATTTATGATAAAATTTATATGTAAAACATGTTAGTAATAAATATTAGTTATATCAACAAATATGACATTATCTTTACCCTAGAACATGCCTAGTTCTAGGAGTTTAAGAACATGTTCTATTGACCTAGTACAGGCATAGAGCATATACTCTTCGCCCCAGCTCAGGGCATTGTGAATCCATCACAATTTTAGAAAGGAAGTAATAATATGAGTAAATATGTTAGAGTAATGGACGGTTTGAAATCAAATGCCAGTGGAGAAGAATTTAAACTTGATGAAATTATCACTGCTAAAACTTGGAATCCAGTAGAAAAAGAGCCGGAAAAAATGGGCGGTTTTAATTTTTCTACAGAAGATAAAATTTTAAGATATATATTTAGAGGAGATACAATTTATGAAGTAATCATTCCTGATGATGCAGAAGTAATTAATGTTGATGAAGAAAAAGGAATTTATAGAGCCAATAAGATTATTGTAACTAATCCAAGGAATATAACTGAAGATATGGTTATTAATATATATAAAAAATCAACTTTATCAATAAATAGATATTTTCAATGTATATACTGCCTTTTATTTAGAAAATATATAAATGCATCTAAATATATTATTAATGATATAGTTAATAAAGAAAATGTAAATGAAGCAATAAAAGAATTTGAAGATTTTGCAGCTAGATCAAATGGTAATACTACTGGGATATTTGATTATGATAAGTTGTTCCCAGAAGCAAAAGAAATATATAATATATTAAAAGAAATAAGGGATAAATAATTATTTAAGATTTTGAAATAGTAGGTACTGGGAAACATATTCAGTTGACCCAGTACAGGCCTAGACGATATGTTCTTCGCCCCAGGACAGGGCATGTTGAAACCATATCAGTACTATGTCGTAAAACTATTGAAAAATAAGAAAAATGTATTTTTAAAAAATGTAAAGTTAAATGATATTCATACTTAGAATATTGTAAAATATTTAATATTAATATTATAATATAGGTAGAGTATTATAATGCGAAAGGGTGATATATGTGAAAAAACATATAAAATATTTAATACCTATCTTTATAATGGCTATGTTTTTATGGGTACCTAATGTTTTTGCAGCTAAAAATATAACAATAGAAAGTGCAACCTTAACTGATAAATCTGATAGCGTTTCTGAAATATCAGAGCCAACTTTAAATGGATTAAATATTGGTTTTGACTTAAGTTTTAGTCAAGTCAATGACTATGCAAAATATAAAGTAGTTATTAATAATCCAACTAGTGAAGATTATGAGATTAGTAAAAATAAAGAATTTAGTTCAAGTGATTATTTAACATATACATATACTTTTGATGGAGAAAGTAATGTAGTAAAAGCAAAAGAAAAATTAACAATATATATAACTATAACATATAAAACAGCCGTACCAAGTGATAAATTAACAGATAGAAAATACATTGAAACAAATGCTATGGCTATTAATTTATCTAACGAAACGGAAACAATCACTAATCCAAAAACAGGTGATAATTTAATTATAATTATTTCCATACTGTTAATATCAATAGTTTTATCATTAATATTATATAAAACTACTAAAAATAAAAAGTATTTAAATGTTATGATATTAAGTTTAATATTAATTCCAGTAGGAGCTTATGCCTTAGAAAAACTACAAATAAATGTAACAACAAAAATTACAATTGAAGAAAAATACGCTGTTACATATAGTTATTGGGATATTTTGACTGAAGAAGAAGCAAATACATATGAATCAGCATTAACAGAAAGTGAATATTATTCAGGACGGTCTAACAGTTACTATTATGTTGATGGAGTAAAATATCAACATTATTATATAACAAAAGTTGATAATTACTATGGAGATGGTGATAGCGTAGTGGTTATTGATCAAAAAAGTTATGATCCATATTTTAATGAGCCTATTTGTAATGTTGAATGGACCGGTAGTGATGAAGAAGGATGGACATGTAGATCAGCTACATTACCAACCAAAAGAAATATATTAGATTATAGTTCCGATTATTATTGGAGTTATTCAAATGAAGATTACAGGATTTTAAATTTTGTTGGTACAGGTGACTCATTTACAGATAGTTATTGGACTCCAGATGGAAATGTTTCAAATATATTTATAAGGCCTCCTAAAACATTTACAATGCCTTCACATGAGGTTGCCTTCTCCTTCTACAACAACGAACAAAATGTAGAATAAATAGATGAGCCGTGGGAACCGCCAGATTCCTTTGATACTACCATGTATAAGACTATTAAATTAGATTTTATAATCAAGACTTAGGAAGCAGAATTTATTCCACGTTCTTTAGAACGAAATACGTATAGTAGATGAAGAGTGGGGTTAGTAGGAAATCCGAAAATCTGATTCTTCTAGCACTACTATTTTTTTATGGAATAATATGAAAGATAATTTAATTATTGCAAGACAAGTCAAAAAAACAATTAATTATATAGAAAAGAATGTATATAGTTTTCCAAATAATTATCATGTGTTAAATGTTGAATTTTTATCTAAAGCGATCATTTGATAAAGAACTAGTAAGTAACAAAAAGTTATTAAATTATGGAAGATATTTAACTGAATTACACAATATGATTAATTCATGGTTAGAGAAGAAAAGGCAGAATAATCTATATAAAAATCTAAATAATATTAATAATATAGTTGAATATACAAACTTAGTATTAAAAAATGTAAAAGATATATTTACAAAGAAATAAAAAACAAAAAATTATCAAATGATGAAAGAAGAATTTAAATATAAATAAAAAGAGAAAAAATAGTTCTGTTTGATTGAGTTTATAAGAATAATATGATATAAGTTATATGTATTAATTATCTTGCCATGAGTTAATATTTTAATTATGAATGAAATAGCAGAGAAAGATGTTATAAACATCGAAAACATGATTTATGAAATTGATGGAAAGGAGGTAATGTTAGATACTGATTTAGCTAAACTATATAATGTAGAAACTAAAAGAATAAATGAGGCAGTATATAGAAATAAAGAAAAATTTCCAAATAGAATATCATGGATAACAAGTGATAGTGAAGTGGATTTTTTGTGGTCGCAAAATGCGACCGCAAATATTAGTTCAAAATCCAGAAATAATCCTAGAGTATTTACAGAACAAGGTGTATATATGCTCGCAACAATACTAAAGTCAAAAACAGCTACTGAAGTAAGTATTAGAATAATGGATACTTTCGTAAAAATGAGACATTATATTAATTATAATAAGAATGTACTTCCACGAAGATTTTTATTACTAGAAGATAAAGTGGATGAAAATACAAGAAGAATTGATGAATTATTTGATAAATTCAATCCAAAAGTAATAACTAAAAAC
The DNA here is from genome assembly GCA_902780395.1 of uncultured Erysipelotrichaceae bacterium. Classification (GTDB taxonomy): domain Bacteria; phylum Bacillota_I; class Bacilli_A; order RF39; family UBA660; genus UBA3789. The sequence continues at coordinate 85 of CACZFH010000064.1, read as the reverse complement.
TCTATATTTTTTCAAAATGATATTTATGATGCATATTCTGTACTATTAGAAATATTCGACATAGCCAAAGAAGAAATAATAATTA
>CACZFH010000063.1 GCA_902780395.1 uncultured Erysipelotrichaceae bacterium | reverse complement strand
GATGATGAAGTAGTAAAAAACTGGGAACCATTAAAATTTGAAATAAACGATAATTATAAATATATATCAAAAAACATATTTTTCAATTTCTTTTCTAATGTAATATACTTTGCTATTGCCCCAATATTAATTATTTTTGATAGAGTGTTTTTTGGATATAAAATTATTAATAAAAAGAATATTGTAAAGAATAGTGGATTTGTAAGTATATCAAACCATATACATCAAATGGATTGTACTTTTATAGGACTTGTCTATTATCCACATAGAGTTTATTATCCAACATTAGCAAGTAATTTTAAAATTCCCGTTATAAGGCATATAATAAAAATGCTTTATGCAATTCCAATACCAAAAAAAGATAATCAAAAGGAAAAATTTTATAGTGATTTAAATAGTGTATTAAAAAAAGGCAAAATAGTTCAAATGTATCCAGAGGGTTCTTTATGGCCATATTATGATAAAATTAGAGATTTTAAATATGGCGCATTTAAAATTGCTGTAGAAGCTGATGTTCCCATTCAACCTATTAGATTTAAATATGTAAATAAGTGGTATAAGAGAAAACCAACTATAATATGCGAAGTTCTAAAACCAATATATCCCAATAAGAAATTAAAAAAAGAAGAAAGAATAAGTGATTTGAGAGATCGTTCTTTAAAAGAAATGAGGAAGTAAAAATGAAAGTGTTAGTATTATCCTGCAATACGGGTGGTGGTCATAATTCTTGTGGAAAATATATTTGTGAAGAACTAGAATCAAATAATATAGAATGTGATTTTAAAAATTACTTTGAGATAGTGCATTTGAGTAAGAAAGATTTTTCAAACAGAATATATGTAAAATCTATTGGTAAAAAAGGAGGAATATTTAAATATATTTATCAGATAGGAAATGCTTATGATAAAACAAAGATAATATCTCCTGTATATCTAGTGAATAAAATGTTTTCAAACAGACTATATAATTTTATTAAAAAAAATAAATATGATTTGGTAATATGTCCTCACTTATTTCCTGCTCAAGCATTAACTGCAATAAATAAAAAACATAAAATTAATTTTATATTTGTTGATACTGACTATGAATATCATCCTTTTACAAATGAGATAATCGCAGATTATTATGTAATCCCAAAAGATTTAGAAGAACGATTTGTATCTAGAGGCATTGATAAAAACAAATTACTACCATTTGGTATTCCTATATCAAGTCGCTACATAACTAATGCTAAAAATATAAAAAATAAACTTAATATTAATAAAAAGATGATACTAATAATGCTTGGTAGTATGGGATTTGGTAATGTTGAAACAATATTAGATGATCTTTTAAAAATCGAGAATGTAAGCATAGTTGTAGTTTGTGGGAGAAACAAAAAATTGTATGATACATTAAAAAAATATAATTATAAAAATTTAATAGTAATAGGATATTCTAAAAATGTAAATGATTTAATAAAATCATCAGATATTGCCATTTCAAAACCTGGTGGTTTATCTTCAACTGAAATTGCTTCTTTTAGAAAAGGAATTATACATGTTTTCCCTATACCTGGTGTAGAAACAGGAAACACAAAATACTTTAGTGAGCATAATTTAAGTTTTGTCGCAAATAAAAAAGAAAAAATAATAGATTGTGTCAACAAATTATTAAACAACGATGATATATATAATGAAATGATAGAAAATCAAAAAAAATATATATCTTCAAGTAGTGCAAAAGATTTAGTTGATTTTATAAAAAATAAATATGAAAATTGACTTAATGGCAAAATTATAGTAAATCTACTATAATTTTTTTCAATGATTTTGAAATTTAATAATTCTTAATAATTTAATAATAGTTTATTAATAATAATTAAGTAAAATTGAAATTGATTTGATTAATGAAGAAGGAGATAATTATGGCGAAAAGTAATTCTTTGACACATAAAGTTGAAAGAAAAGTAGTTGAAAAATTTGTTGATTCAATTTTAAAAAAAATGAATCAGGATAGAGATAAGGAAATATCTAATCTCTTAGAATATGCAGAAAAATTTGAAGGAAATGAGGTTATAAAAGGGTTAAAAGAAATAGCAAAGGATCCAAATAGTAGATGGATGAAATTTGTAAATAAACTTCTTGATGAAACAAATCCTCATATTGCTAAAATGACTATTCTAAATTTGGGTTATGAAGCAGCATTTAGAGGTACAAATGAAATTAGAAAAAATCGGGAAAAATATAATTGTAATATTCCATGGTTAATACTATTTGATCCTACAAGTGCATGTAATATGCATTGCAAAGGTTGCTGGGCAGGAACTTATGGACATAAATATAATTTGAGTTTTGAAGATATGGATAAAATAATTACTGAAGGAAAAGAATTAGGAGTATATTTATATATGCTTACTGGTGGAGAACCTTTAGTAAAGAAAGATGAAATATTAAAACTTGCTAAAAAACATAATGATGTAGAGTTTTCAATTTATACGAACTCAACTTTTATAACAGAAGATTTTTGTAAAGAAGTTGTTAAATTAGGAAATATAGCTTTCCAACTTTCTATTGAGGGTACTGAAGATACAAATGATGGTCGTCGTGGAAAAGGTCATTATCAAAAAGTATTAAAAGCTATGGATTTATTACATAAATATGGAATATTATTTGGAAGTTCAATTTGTTATACAAGAGATAATGTAGAAGCAGTAACTGATGATAAATTTTTACACATGTTAGCAGATAAAGGTGTAAGATATAGCTTTTTCTTCCACTATATGCCAGTAGGCAATAATGCAGTACCAGAACTATTACCAACAGTTGAACAAAGAAAATATATGATTGAAAAAATAAGAAGTTTAAGAAGTAATGATAGTGATTTAATGCTATTCCCAATGGATTTCCAAAATGATGGAGAATATGTAGGTGGTTGCATTGCTGGAGGAAGAAATTATTTCCATATAAACTCTAATGGTGATGCAGAGCCATGTGTATTTATACATTATTCAAATATGAATATACACGAACATAGTATTTTAGAAATTCTTCAAAGTCCATTGTTTATGGCATATCATGATGGTCAACCTTTTAATAGAAATCATTTAAGACCATGTCCAATGCTTGAAAATCCAGAATATTTAAGAGATATGGTAAAGAAAACAAAAGCACATTCTACAGATTTAGAATCGCCAGAAGATGTTGAACACTTATGTAGTAAATGTGATTTGTATGCTGAAAATTGGAAGGAAGAAGCTGATAAAATTTGGAATAATAAAGATCATACATATCATGGTGAATATGAAAATTATGCACCTCAAAATAGAAGCAAAGTAGAATCTAAAAAGGAGGTGAAGAAAAATGCTAAAAAAACTAAATAAATATTTTAATATTTCCATAGTTATTGCAATAATATTTGCAGCACTAGGAATAATACTAATGAGTTATCCTGATATTTCCTTTAATGTTATATCATATTGTATTGCAGGTATATTAATAATTAATGGATTAGTATTGTTTGTAGTTGATTATAAGACATATTCTTTATTTGTTAATACCTTCTTTTA
>CACZFH010000062.1 GCA_902780395.1 uncultured Erysipelotrichaceae bacterium | reverse complement strand
TCTATTAAAAATCAAAAAAACAGCCAATGCTTAATGCATCGACTGTTAGAAAAATTATCACTTACATGTGTCTACACACACTATTTGACAATTATCCTTTATTTGTTTAAATGCCTCCTGCAATTGAGTATCATTTTCATAAACAGGATTTTGACTATACTCTTCACCCTGATTAATTACTATATCAGGAGTAACACCTTTTTCATTAAGCCATTTGCCCTTAGAAGTTAACCACTTTTGAGTAGTATATTTAAAACTAGTACCCGTATTTAATGAAACCGATTTTTGAATAGTACCTTTTCCATATGAAGTATTTCCAATAATCTTTGCCTTACTATAGTTATCTTGAAAACAAGAAGCTAATATTTCAGAAGCTGAAGCACTACCACCATTAATTAAAATCATAATAGGATATTTTCTAGACTCTTTAGAATTAGAATAAACTACTTCTTTCTTTTCCTTTGTTTGTACTTGGAAAAGAGCTGTTTTTTTAGGGAAAAAAGTACTTAAAACATCAGTTACCTGCTTCAAATGTCCACCAGGATTATCTCTAACATCTAAAACTAAGGAATCAATATCATCCTTCTCAATCTTTTTCAAAGCCTTCGAAAACTGTTTATAAGTAGTATCAGAAAAAGTAGTAATCTTAAGATACCCAATTTTTCTATTCTCATAAGAAATAACATCACTAGAAACACTTTGAATATCAATTGTTCCCCTTGTTATAGTAAATGTTTTCATCTCTTCTCCTCGTTGAACAACTACTTTTACTTTAGATCCAACTTTTCCTCGAATCAAAGAAGAAATTTCATCACCCATTAAACCTTTTACATCTTTACCATCTACTTTAAGAAGAATATCATCTACTTGAATACCAGCCTTTTCAGCAGGACTATCACTAAATACCTCAACTACTCTATTATAATCATTTTCATAAACAATAGTAACTCCTATTCCTACAAAAGAGCCATCCACTGTTTCATTAAAGGAATTAGTAATGTATTCATCCATATAATTTGAATTAGAATCATTCAAAGATTTAATCATGCCTTTTATAGCTTCTTCTGACAATTTTTTCTCATCAATTTCTCCATAATAATTCTGAACAATTTCTTGATAAGTATCCACTACTTCCATCAAAGGCTTATTTCTTCCCACCTGATGAACAGGGTTCCTACTATACATAATAATATAACCAATAGCCATACCAAACAAAATAGAGATAACAATAATTCCAACTACTTCCATAATAGAAAAAGATGTTCTCTCTTCCTCTTCCAAATCCCCTATAACAGCCTCTTTAACCCTAACAAAGCGCTTCTTAACAAGAGATATAAAAGAAGAATTATTATTAGTTTTTTTGTTCTTTTTCTTTTTCATAAACTCACTTCACCATCAATATAATAATATCATAAAAAGACAGAAAAAAAGACAGAAAACTGTCTTATCTTAATAAATTAGTAATATTTCCTTCTCCTTCTATATAATCAACCACTTCATGATTATCAATTTTCATTAAAGTTGCTCCGTTAATAGAAAATTCAGCTATAGAAGAAGGATTATAATTAGCTTCCCCTTCTGTTAAATAGTTTTTATTGAAACCACTACTCATATCAACACGATAAATTGGAAGTTCTTTTTTTGATTTATAATTTGTAAACAAGTTTTGATAAACAGAAGATGTATCATCATCATTAAAATCATAGAATAATACATAATATGATTCATCTCCCATTGAAAGACTTTGTCCTAACATAATCGTATCATATGAAATATTTACCTCTTCAGTAGTCTTTTCATCAGTAGAAGTATCATTCTTCTTTGTCATTCGAAGAGTAAATAAATAAAAACCAAAGAATACTACTAAAACACAAATAATTAATACAATAATACTTTTTACATTATATTGATTAGTAGCCTCTTCCTCTTTAACATTTTTCTTTTTAACTTTACTAACTTGTTTTGCCATAAACACCACCTAGAAGAATTATAGCACAAAAGAATACCAAAAGTCTATTATTTCATAGCTACTATCCCAACAATAGATTGAGCTACTTCAACCAACTCATCTTGACTCATTACATCACTAACTAAATAAAAGTCAACACCATTACTAGTCCAAGATAAAGAATTATCAGTCATAACTCCAATAGTATCCATTAATAAATAAGGTTCACCTAAGGTTGGAATAACCGTAAACTCATCAAAAACATCCATTGACTCTTCTACTAATAAAAATGATTTCTCTCCATCATAATTCATAAGAACTCTATTACCACTTTCCTTAGGAACCATTTCTTCACTTTCAAGCTTTGTCCCTTCTGGTAAAAATAATGGATAAATAATATCTTCAAAAGAACCAGTAATGGTAGTATCACTTTTATTTGAAACAGTATCTAATAAAAAATCATCTTTAGAAATATTAGGTTTATATTTAACCTTATCAAAATCCATCGTCATATACTCAATACCGTCTTTATCATAAACACTAACTTTCTTTGGAATTATAGACTTAGAAAAAATAATCTTTTGATAAATTAATTTACGATTATTAGGATAATTAACATTAGTTTTTAAGATATAATCATTATTCTTCTCACTAAATTCAACGTTATGATCCTTCTCCAAATCATCAAGTAAACAGTTTAGTAAATATACTTGTGAATGATTATATGGCCATTCACTTTGAAATCTAAAACTTTTATTTAAAGCAGGTGTTAATACATAAACCCCATCTTCATTCTTTAAAATAATTTGTTCATGATTATTAGCAGTATTAACAAGTATAACCTTATAAAAACCCTTTTGATAAGATACTTGAACATCATAATGATATACCTCATCTTGATTTAAAATACTTAAATTACCCTCAATATAATAACTATCATTTTCTAATTTTTCATGAAACTTATCAATAATACTTTTTGAAGATGCTTTTCCACAGGCAGTAAGCAATAAACAAATAATACTGAATAAGATAATTCTTCTCATATTTCACCTCATCATCCTAATTGATTATATGAGAAAAATAAAATAATATGCAAAAAAAAGACATAACCAAGTTATGTCTAATTACGAAAATCAAAAGAATCTTATCTATTATTATCTAAACATTACATATTTTTCATAATTATTATAAACATATTGTTGAATTTTTCTAGCTATTTCTTTATTAACATTTTGTTGTGAATTATTTCCTTTTATATGTTCTATACAAGATGATGCAAATTCTTTAACTGTTCCTGAATCACTATTATATAGAGGAATAAAGTCTTTTATTGATTCTTTTCCAAATAGTCTACTATACCAAGCTACTGCATACATATATGCACCTTTTCCAGATTGATGATCATACTTATCATGGATCCTTAAATTATCCCAATCATAATAATTCCTAAACATAACTCCAGAATTCATAACACCACATTTATATTTTTTGCAAGTTTTAGCATGGCCATCAGCTCTTTTTTGATCACCAAAATAAGTCGCATTAAATAATATTCTATTAGGATTATCAACCTTATTAATTATATGAGGCATCATAACTAAATCAGAATTATAAGTTCCATCTACAGTAGGTGTTGCATTGTTTTGTAAAATTATAATATCCCACTTGCCTGGTCTACCCAAATTAAAATAATCTTTATTTAATAATTTATCAATCGTTAAATTGCTTTCACACTTCTGTTGACCTGAAGTATTATTCCAAGCTTCATACCAATTATCTCCTCTTCCCGCTATTGAAGATAAAGAAGCTCCTCCATGTCCCATATAAACTACCACCATTTTTTTCCCTGTTACTTTACCTAAAGCAGCTAAAATTGATCCTGTATCATTATAATAAGTATAACTATTACCAATAACTCCTATTTTGATTATATCACCAGAAAATCCATAAATACCTGCTTTATCTCCTTTTTCATATTTATTAGGATCTGTAAAAATTGTTTTGGTTTTTTCAGAGTCATCACCATAGGGATTTTTATACTTTGTATTGATGACAATTCCACTATTAGCACTTTTCCAACAGGCACTTATATTATTGTCAGTCAATTGCATAGCAACATTTACTAAC
>CACZFH010000061.1 GCA_902780395.1 uncultured Erysipelotrichaceae bacterium | reverse complement strand
ATGTACACATCTGTATCATTAATTTTATAAATTCCTATATTAGTTGGATTCTGAATATAATATGTCTTTTCTCCAACTTTCTTCAATTCCATAAAATCACGTATAATCTAATTATGTGATTTTTTATTATTAATCACTTTATTAGATCCCTTTCCTTTATATTTTTATATAACCGAAATGGGTTATAATATTTAAGCACTGTGGATTTGTACCTATTTTATTACGGCTTGACCGGTTGGAGTTGACAACTACCACAGGCTTTTATTTTTATTGGTAATTAGTTAGTTAACGCTTTGACGTTTTATATCTTACGTGAATACAAAAATAGAAGTCTTGTGTAAAACATACAGTGCATTAATACTAATTAGGAGGTGTTTTATGTATTTTGTTGGTATTGATATTTCAAAATACAAACATGACTGTTTCATTTGTACTGAAACAGGTGAAGTAATTGAAGAAAATTTATCTTTCACAAACACCAATGAAGGTTTTATTCAATTACTTAATTTATTAAAATCTTTAGATAATAGTCAAAAAATAAGGATAGGATTTGAAGCTACAGGTCATTATGGAATGAACCTTAAGCTATTCCTTGAAAAGAATAATTATTCTTTTATGGAATTTAATCCTGCTCTTGTTAAAAGATTTATTTCAACTCAAACTCTTAGAAGAACTAAGACAGATAAAAAAGATGCCATGCTCATTACCAAGTATCTTATATCTGTGGATTACAAACCCCATCCAAAACAATTTTACCACAAATATTCATTAAAGTCTTTGTCTAGGATGAGAGAAAAATTAGTTAAGCAACGTTCTTATTATGAAATTCAAATTACTAATGTATTAGATATTATTTTTCCAGAATATAAACCTTTTTTTAATAATGATTTTTCTAAAACTTGTTTATTTATTTTAAATAAATATAAATCTCCAAATAAAATCAAAAATATGAAAGATTTTGATTCTATTAGAAAAATCTCCCGTGGTAAATTTACTTCTGCTAATTTTATTAAACTTAAAGAACTTGCTAAAAATTCTATTGGTATTTCAAATGATATATTTGAAACCGAATTAGAATCTTTACTTACTCTTCATTCACAAATTGAAATTGAAATAAATAAGCTTGAAACTAAAATTGAATCTATTATCAAAGAACTTAATCCACCAATTCTATCCATTAGAGGAATTGGTACTATCTCCTGTGCTGGAATAATCTCAGAATTTGGTGATATTACAAGATTTAAATCAGCTGACGCTTGTGTTGCCTTTGCTGGTATTGAACCTAGTATATCTCAATCTGGAACTGAATCTTACACTGGTCACATGGTTAAACACGGATCTGGTCATTTAAGATATTTTCTTATGAATGCTGCAGATTATGTTTTCATGCATGAATCTATATTTACAAAATTCTATTATAAAAAACGATCTGAAGGAAAATCTCATAGAGTTGCTTTAACACACGTTGCTAAAAAACTTGTCAGAATTATTTATAAATTAGAATCTGAAAATATTATTTTTAATTCAAATATAAATTAGTTGGTGCCTAATCTATATTAATATACCGCGACATAAAGTTTTAAAAATTCATATTTTTAAAACCTTTTTGACGTAGAACAAAAAACTTTTTAAGATTTTTGAAGAAAATGGCTTGACTTATTATAGTTAGTCATCTCCTATTAAGTAGTATAACAAAAAAAGACTAGATTTCTCTAGTCTTATTTGTTTAATTACTTATTGTTTTTTGCTTTGATTGCGGCTTGTGAAATAAAACAAATTCGTTAACCAAAGCGTAAAAGCTAACCTACTAAATATAGGCTAAGATGACATACTAATCGTTATAATCTTCTATAAACCAATTTTACTGCCCTTTTTCTGTAATTTTATTTTTAAAAGTTTCAAACGTTGTAAGTTTTTCTCTAATTCATCAATTACTTTAGTTTTATCACCATTAGTTGTATATTTTGAAAGTAATTTAAACATATGACCTTCTCTATGAATTGTATTTAATTGTTTTTATACATTTTTTTAGACTTTACATGTTTTGGTATTTTTTCTTTATAAAATTCGTATATACTACTATCACTAATAACTTGATCATGATAAGGATCTTCAGATTCATATGATTGTTCCCATGGTCCTCCTATTATACGTGCTTCATTATTTAGTATTTCAACATCTTTAATACTACTTGTTAATTCTAAAATTTCATCAATTGTTATTTGGATATCAGCACTTAATATACATTTTTTCTGGTTATTTTTTAATGGAGCCATTTCCCCATTTTCGTATTTATCATATGCAAAATATATATCCGGAATGACTGGACCACTATCCCAAGCATACCATTCATCTTTAAACATAGTTTTATTACCACTCGTTTTTATCATATAATTTACATAACTAAAGTAAACAATTCGTTGTAATCTTTTACCCGTCATTCTAATTCGTTCATTATCTTTTTTAGTTTTATTTATTTCTCTTGTTTTGTAAATTATATAATCACATATTAGATATATTAATCTAACTTTATTACTATTCATCGCTGAATTATTTATATTACTGTTTTTTTCCATAAAAGCCCTCCTTAAATACACAATGTTTATTGTATCATTTTTTTATAGGAAAGCAATAAATTTAAAAAATGAATTTTTGTTAATTTACTAAACTTTGATAATTCCAACAAAAAAAGACGATTTCTCGTCTTTTTGATTTTTATTTTTGGATACCTTTTTGCGTCCTATTTTTGATGCTCGCGGATTGCAGCTTGTAGCCCAACAATATTTATCTACTATAGAATCTATCAAATTTTTATATTTATTATATAGTAATTCGTTTTCAGATTTTTCAAATGTGATGTATTCACCATTAGGAAACCAAAAACCATCCATATCATATAATGAAATATATTCATCAACATATTCAATATTTAAGGTTTTTGCTATTTTTTTCATAATTGCATCAATTAAATTATGAAAAATCACTTTTTTATCATCATCTAATAAACATTTTTTGTATTTGTTGTAATAACTATTATAATCAAATGGTGGCAATATTGAAATTGTTGCTTCAAAATCATCCCATACAGTAGAAGACTGAATGTTATCTATATTAATATTTGAGGTGTTTAATGCTATTGGAATTATATTATATTTTTCTCTTTTTGAGTCTAATGTATTAAATAAAATTTTTACAACTCCAATCCTTGCTTTAGATATTTTGCCTGAATTATCAAAAACTCCTTGTGGAAATATTATTATATTATTTTTATTTTCTAATATTTTAATAGCACCCTTAAAAATTATGTCTTTGTATTGTTTATTGGCTCTTGTCTCAATTGGATATGGATATAACATTTCATTTAATTTATGTTTTCTTTCCTCATTTGAACCAAATAATGAATTAGATGATACCATACTAATACAAGGCATATTTAAAACGTATGCAATCAAATAAACATCCAAAAAGCAACTATGATTAACTACAAATAAATTTGTTCCAGTATTTGGTATATTTTCTAAACCATTAATATGTATGTTGTTTATGTGTTTTTCAAACATTGAAGCTAGTTTTTTCTTTTTTAAATTAAACTCTTCATTCATATACTAAATCTCCTAAAAATATCATATCATAAAAAAGACTAGTTTTACCTAGTCTTTAATTATTATATTATTTATTCCCCTTAGCCTTTATTGCGACTTGTGAATCATAAACTATCGGAAAACTTATTGGAACGATATGTCGTTCCATTTTTGACTAAAATAACTTATTTTTATATTCTTCTCTTAACTTCATCCATATCTTACCAAGTCGATTCTCACCATCTCTATTTATTCCCCATCCCCAATAATCATCTTTAGGAGAATCTTCAACTATAGTATAATCTTTTGTTTCTAATAACTTTTTTAAAACATATGGATTTTGTTCTATTTTACATCTTAATATTTTTTCCATTAATTCTAATATTTCATTAGAACTTAATTTTATTTTATCTTCGTATTTAAATCTAATTTTTTGAGCTTCATGTGCAGAATGACTATTTTTAATTTCAGCTGCAATTTCAGGATATTCATCTATAAATAAATTGGCTTGAAAAGCTTCTTCTGCCGATGAATATAGATATCCATTATATTCAACTTTAAATGATGAAAAATTATCTAAAGGATAAAACTCTCTAGGATAAAAACCTATAACATCATCAAATTTTTGTGACATCCAAGTATCACGATACTGATCTATCTTAATCATATATTTACCTTCTTTCTAAAATAAATATATAACTAGATAAGGAACTATTTATGTCACATTAAAATTTTTCTTCTAATTCTTTAATTAAAGTAATTCTATTTAGATAAAAATGTCTTATTTCTTGTTTATTTTCACAATAAGCTGCTACTCCCCATTCATTATCTAGTATCATTAAATTATATGGTCTAATTACTCTCTTAGTCATTTTATCATGTTCTTTAGAATAATACTCAATGTAGCACTTATTATGGCTATTAATACATTTACTTAATAAATTGTAATACTCTCTATTATCTAATTTAATAGTTTCAGGTTTAATAAAATTTTCAGGTATTTTAACATCTTGATTTAAAACATACCCTCCATATGGACCGTATATCGTTTCTATATAAATACCTGCATATTCTAATTCTTCTTTATATTGTCTAACCATTCGTGGTGATACTTCCAACTTTTCAGATAATTCTTTTATACTGTACTTTTTTTTATTTTGAAGTAACTGAAGCATCATGAGTACATTAGATAATTTTGACATAATTATCACCCAAATGAATTATAACAAAAAAAGACTAGATTACTCTAGTCTTTATTAGTAAATTACTTATTGTTTTTTGCTTTGATTGCAGCTTGTACCACTCCGTCGATACATGGGCGATTCTATATGCCGCCGTGAAGTTATGTGGTCGAATGCAATAACCACCATCAAGTTATAGGGTCATAAGGCATAGTCACCGTGTAGTCTTTGGGGCGATAGTTTTATAGCCGCCGTCAAGTTACGTGGGCATTACTTATCATCATCACTTCCAACTACATAAGCCGGAACATCTTTAAATCTATCTACGTTAGGATCATATTTAGGAATTTCTTCTTGTACTTCTTCAACTTTTGTTTCAGAATCATTTGAAATTATTTTTGATGAATCATTATTCTTAAATACAATATCTAATTTTTCTTTAATTTGATCTTTACTAAAAGGTTTAGCAATATAATCTATAAATCCTTCACTTACATATTTTTCTTTAGCTCCAGCTACTGCATCAGCTGTAAGTGCTATAGTTGGTATTTTAAAATTAGCATGTTCTTTTAATTTTTGTAATGCCATTTCTCCATTCATATTTGGCATCATTATATCCATCAATATTAAATCATATTCATTTCCATTAATAACCTTATTTAAACATTCTTGACCATCATAACACTCATCAATTTCAAAATTGAAACTATCTAATGCTCTTCTAGCTACTTTTATATTTAACTTGTTATCATCAACTATTAAAACCTTCTTCATTCCATAACTAGTATTTATTATAGGTTGAGTTTTAGGTGTTTCAATTTTAACCTCATTAATAGTAGAATTATTTGTAAATATTTTTGATGAAGTACTAACTATTTCCTTTTCACTCATTGGTCTAGCTAACTTACTTATTTTCTGTGGGATATTAACTACAAATAATGAACCTTTACCAAATTGCGATTGAACATTTATCTTTCCACCCATCATATCAACTAAAGCCTTTGTTATCGCCAGTCCTAATCCAGTTCCTTCTGTAGTTGTATTTTTTTCGATATCAAGTCTTTCAAATTTCGTAAATAATTTGTTAATATATTCAGCTTTTATTCCTCTTCCAGTATCTTGACAAGTAATAATCAAGTTTGAAATGTTTTTAGATGTATCATTAATGCATTTTATAGTTAGATTAATTTCGCCTTCTTCTGTATATTTAATAGCATTAGTCAAAAGATTATTAATAATTTCTTTTACTTTTCCTTTATCTCCAATTAGCTCATAAGGAATATCGTCAGCCATATTTAAGTGAAAATTAACGTTTTTTTCTCCAATTCTTGTTTGAGTAATCTTGCACATACTTGTTATTTCATGAACAAAATCATAATTACTTTCTACAATTTCCATTTTATTAGCTTCAATTTTATTAATATCCAAAATATTACCAACGATTTCAAGCAAAGTCTGAGATGCGCTCATAATATCAGTAGAATTTTCTACAACCTCAGGTGGTAATTTATCTTTATAAGTTAAATTATCTTCAGACAAGCCGACAATAGCATTTAATGGAGTCCTAATTTCATGAGACATGCTACTTAAAAAATCTGATTTTGCTCTATTTGCTCTTTCTGCTTGTTCTTTTGCTAGTTCCATTTGATTAAGCATTTTTAAATCAGGATTTTCAATAGTAAAATACATGATCATACAAATAAATGTTTCTATTTGCGCAATAATTGTAATCTCAGGCCTAAAATATTGAATTAAACCTGATAAAATAAAGCATAATACTAAAATATATATGGGTATTGCCTTTTTATTTGATATTGCTTTATGCTTAATTATTGAAATAAGAGAAATAATTGTAGTATATAAGATAGAAATTAAATATGTATATTTAGTATCTAATCCATGAGTATAATATATACCATTTGTTGTATCAATAAAGGCTTCATAAGGTAAAATAAATATTAATAATATAGAGACAATAAGAATAATCAAATTAGCAATTTTAAATAATTTATTATTGGAATTAGAAATCTCCAATACATATGAGAAAAACTGGATAAGCCATAGTACAAAATATACTAATAATAGTTTTGTAAAAATACTATTTAGTAATTCGTTTTCCAATACTGAAAAAAACTCGCATAATAATTGAATAATAATACCAATAAAATTTGTTACTAATAATCTCTTATAAATTCTATTTTCATTATTATCTAATCTGTTTTTAGAAAAATATAAAACAGTTAAAAAACTATTTTACTAATTTTTTTATTTGTGGTTTGTTAACTTCAATCAAGTTATCAATATCATTTTTAACAAACTTTATATCTCTTTTACCTGATTGAGCGCTAGGAAATCCATCTCTTACACAGAAACTATATGGTACTGCATCAGATGACTTCATTGTTTTAAGAACTATTTCTTGAAGTTCTGATAAATATTCTTCTTGCTTCTCAGGATTTTTCTTTAATAATGCGTTAATTTCATTTTCCCAAACTATATGAGCTACTAATCTGTTGTCATCAGCTGGATGTGTTTGAATCTCACACAACTTAACTGTATTGGATTGTAATATTGCTCTTTCAATATCGAAATTATAAAACTTGTTACCATTTATAATTGAATAATCACTTTTTCTTCCTAATACAACTAGGCTTCCATCCTCATTTATATATCCAATATCTCCAGTTAAGCTCCATTGTTCACCATTAATATCAGTATAGAAGAATTTTTCAGTTGCTTCTGGATTTTTAAAATATTCAATCATACCAATATCCGTTTTAACTGCTATATTTCCTCTTTGTCCATATTTTAATTCTCTAAATTCATCATCGAATACTCCTATGGTTGTAATGTCAGGTAATGGAATACCAGAGGCACTATTTGAGAACTTATGAGATGTTATATCTGTTGTTACAGTAGCACCACATTCACATTGTCCATATCCATTTAATAATCTTGCTGTTGAACCATGAGTTCTAAAAACACCTTCAATATTAGCAACATCTTTTTCAGTTAGTGTTTCTCCACCTTCTACAGGGTATTTTAAAAACTCTAATGATTTACCTTTCATTCTTCTTAAACTTTTATCAAAAGTAAATCCTTGATACATTGAAGTATTAGTTAAAATATATTCTGGTCTAAATCTTAAAACATTTTTAATGAAAACATCATGATCAAATCTAGGATCTGTACATACTTTTACTCCAAAAGATAGAGGAAAGTTAATACCTAAACTTAATCCTGTAGAATGCCAAGGTGGTATATTTTGATAAACTTTTTGTCTTCTAGATGTATCAAATCCAGAATTACCATATGCATTAATTAATTTTTGAAAACTATCAACTGATAGTAATATTCCTTTTGATGCGCCTGTTGTTCCACTAGAATATACCATTGCTTGAGGTTTCTCTGGCTCATATAAATCTATTATTGCTTCTTCTCTTCCTCTACCATCAGATAAGAAAGTTTTCCAACTAGTTTCATTTGTTGTTCCATCTATTTTATATCTTTTTGATATTAGTCTTAATAAAGATGAATTCATCATAGGTAAAACTATAACATTTTTATTCTTTTCTTTATTTAATTCGTTTTTAAATTTTGGTAAGAACTTATCAACCATTATAACAACTTTACTTTCACACTCATTAATTCTAGACATTAACTCTTCTGGAGAGTAGAAAGGTGAAATTACATTAGCTACTGCACCCATTTTACTTAAAGCATAAAATATATAAATAACTTCTGGTGTTGTAGTAGAACATATTGTTACAAAGTCACCTTTTTTAACTCCATATTCTTCTAATGATTTCGCAACTATATCGATATTCTTTAATAACTCTCCAAATGTTATATTGGCTCCAAAGTATTCAATTGCCTTTTCATCTGGATAATTTTTATTTCCTATTACAAGTCCTTGATAAGGAGTTGTATCTAAAAATATATTATTCTTTTTGATTTTACTGTAAAATTGTTCCCATGGCCTATCAATGGTTGCATATCCTGTCTTTTCTCCATGCTCTAATGCTTTGATTACTCTTTGTGCTTCTTCTTCAGGTAATTTTTCTATTACTCTTTTTAAAGATTTTAATTTTTCCTTATCCATATATTCTTCCCCCAATATCAAAACCAATCCCTTTTGATAGTGTATATTATACCAAAAACATTAATATTTGTCAAAGTAATGTAAACCAATTATTTTTTATTTTTTCTATATTCTCTTATTGCTTCTATTATATATTTTTCTATCTCATCTTTAGTTTTACTTTTAAGTTCTTTTGGTA
>CACZFH010000060.1 GCA_902780395.1 uncultured Erysipelotrichaceae bacterium | reverse complement strand
TTGAAGTCTTTTTGTTTTTTAGGAATTACTGACATTTTAATCTTAAAACCATAATTTGAAATAGGAATAAAATTTGATTTAATAGGGTATTGTCTAGTAGCCATAAATAAACCTTCGCCAAGTTTAAATCTCATCAATTCATCAGGCATTAATAATTCACGACCTATTAAAGATTTATCATTTGAAATATTATAATCTAATTGTTCTAAACGAGTTGATGTTGATATACGATTGCTAGAAATAGTATATTTTCCTAAACGATTACTTATTTCTTTAGCCGTCTCATTATCACTAGTTAATAAATAAATCCAATTAGTACAATTTGATTTAATGGTACCTGCAGAATCTTTATATGTTTCCTTAATTTGGTCAAAGTCCTGAATTACCAAATAAAATCGTATATTACGAGATCGAGAGACTGTAATTTTGTTAGATATAGAACTTATAGGGGGCATATTGGCAAATTCATCAAGAATAAAATTAACTCTAACAGGCATCTTACCATCTTTCATATTTTGAGCTGTATTAACTAATGCTTGATAACATTGATCGATAAATAAAGATGCAAGTTCATGTCTTGACTCTTTCTCATCAGGAATAATTAAAAATACTGCAGTTTTCTTTTTACCTATATCATCTAATTCAAAATCAGTTCGACTCGTTAAATTAGCAATACCTGTATCACTAAACATCTTGATGACAGTGGCAAGAACCGAGAATAGAGTGGCTCTTGTTTCACCTTTAGCAAAAGATCCTGTAGCATAACTCATTTTACTTAAACTACCAAAAGGCTTTTGTTGAAAGTATAGATCTAATGAATTAAATCTATCAATAGTTTTAGTTCCATGTTCTACTAATAAATTATATATAGAATATAAATTAACTTGTGACTCACTTGGGGCATCTTCAATAAGAGCATAACAAAGAGCATTTAATACTGCATTAGCAGATTTTTCCCAATACATATCTTTGCTCGATAAGTTCTTACATAATGATTTAGAAAAGTTTTCAATCATATCTCCTGCCTCATCAATATTATTTTTTTTATAATATTTATATGGCAAGTGGAGTGGATTCCAACCATCACTAGCGAGAGCATCTCTTAAATTAATTATTCTTATTTGATAACCATGTTTCTTTAAATAATCAGCAGTATATGAATATAGTTCGCCTTTAGTATCATTAATAACCATAGACTCACCTGCATTAGCAAGATTAAATATTAAAGGTAGAATACAACTAATTGTTTTACCTGATCCAGTAGAACCTATAATTAAAGTATGATCAAATTTATCTGAATAATAATATTTACCATCCATATAAGTTACTGGAATACCACCTGACTTTAATTTAGAATCAATAGTCCAAGTTTTATAATTTTTCTTAATTTCTTTTTTAGTTGCCCAACGAGATGAACCATATTCAAATGAACCATCTTCTTCAGGCATCTTTTTAAATCTCCTAAACTTTAATTTAAACTCTTTATCATATTTTAAAATAAATAGCATCATAATAGACATTAATAAAATAGAACCAAACATTAAACTGAAATCAGTTATAGTTTTTAGAAAGGAGTAAAAGATATTTAAGTTCCATGATAAATGAATATTATTGTCTATAATATATGTTAGGTTATAACAAATGTTAGCTGATGCCAAAAATGTTAAGATAATTAAAAGAAAGTAATTAAAATATTTTCTAATTTTTACATTTATCCCTCCAAAATAAAAACAAGTGAATTACACTTGTTCCTTAATTAGTTTATATAAGTTTTTAGTATCTTCAGGATCTAATCCAATAACAAACTTATCACCATTATTTGAATATTCAAAATAGATGTCTAAAAATTGAGTACCCTCATAGTTCCAAAAGTTCATTACAAGAGTTGAATCTATAAAATCATAATTAACATCATATCTTTTATGATTATCAATATTTTTTAATCTATTTAGAATATCTTTGAATTCTTGTTTTGTAAAAGTAATTATTTTATCACCACAAAAGTTTTTATTTATTATACCAAATCTAACTTTAATCTCTTTATCTAATTTTTTATTTTTAACAACATTAAATATTAATTTATCACCATTATATACATCGATATAATGATCATCATCAGTTAGTTTAAATGAATAAGAACCTTTTTCATAATAGTCAGATAATACCCAATTTACTTGATGAATATAGAAATCATATTTGTCTTCATCAACTTCCTTATTAGGAATAAATGAATTAAACAAATTACTATATCTATTATTAAATATTTTAATAAATAGATTTTCAAGTAATATAATGTCTTTAGGATCTTCAAAGTTTAAATCTTTTGTCTCATCTAAAAATAAATAGATCGCTTCAGAATTATCGACATATTTAGAATAAAAACGAATGTTATCATAGAAATTGAATAAAAACATTTTTCTAAAAGCATCATGATATTTTTTATAATTTTGATTGTGATGATAATCATTCATATCAAAAAGAATATCGTTATATTTATTATTTAAACTTAATTCAATTAAGATAGTTAATTCAATATGATCAATTAAATATCTATCTCTGATATATCCTATATACTTATCCAAATTTTCTAAAAACTTTTCTTCTCCAGTGATAACTTTTTTACCATACAACAAATCACTAGGAAGTTTAATACTTTTATTAGGAATCCGTTTTACTAGTTCGTGAAGAACTTCACGACTTAATAATTTATAAATTTCCCCACTACAAGAATATGCACTACTACTTAAACAAATTTCTTTTAATCTCTTGGTTTGATCTGTATCAGCCAAGATAAAATCATTACTCAATATCATCCCTCCATCTTTGTTTAAGATTTACTACATTTTTTACTACAAATACTATTATATCATACTTTGCTCGTATTTGTTTGTGAAATTTAAATAATTGACATTTTAATGGGAAAATTATATTGGTGGTTGATTATGAATGAAAAGAGATTATTTGATTTAAGAGAATATGCAGACTTATCTCAAAAAGACCTTGCCAATAAACTTGGAGTCACTCAACAAACATATTCATTATGGGAAAAAGGAACTAAAATTATTCCTTTAAAACACCTAAACAATTTATGCAATTACTATAAAACTTCAATGGATTATGTTTTAGGTTTATCTAATGAAAGAACTAACTCTGATATTAAAGAGATTAAAGAACTTAATAAAAAATTGATAGGTAGTAGAATAAAAGAAATAAGAGAAAACAATAAACTGACACTTCGAGATCTAGCAAGTGAACTTAATACGACATCGTCAACTATATCTGCATATGAAACTGGCAAGACATTAGTACTTACTGCATTTGCTTATCAAATATGCACTAAATACGATGTGTCATTAGACTGGTTATGTGGCAAAGTAAAATAGTATGAAATTAATCATACTATTTTTTTAATAATTAAATTTAATATTTCATTTATATATTTATGAACAATATTATAATCTTTTGCTATTTTGTATATAGAATCTGGCATTGCTCTTAAATTTGTATTTTCTGAAAGCGATGTAATGGCGATTGAATACCTATGAGTCATTTGATGCCTTAAATTGCATATATAATCGTGAATTCCTACATCTATATCCTTATTTGAAATATCAAATTTTTCATAAATATAATTATATATTTGTTTAAAATCAACATCCTTATAATTAGAGTCTAACAATTCTTTTATTATTTTTTTATAACTAACTTTTGAAACATCTTTATTAAGATCAAAATATATATTATATAATTGAGCCAAAGAATCCCATAATATAAGTTCTCTAAACAATGCATTTTCCATATAATAATATGCATTGTTTTCTTCTTTGGATATTGAATTAGTCATTGGGTTATACCCATAATAATTTACTTTTTCATATTCGCTAATACACCTAATAATAGACAATTTTGTTTTTTCTGATAAATCGTTAATTGATTCTATAAAATGATTATACTTAAAATGATTTTTAATTGACTTATCTGCAGATCCAAGAATTCCTGAAATATATTTCCCATCACCTATATTTATATATAAATTTTTGATATCAATTGAATATTCATTAATTAGTTGAATAATAATCTCTTTTTCATCAGAATTAATTAATGGAACAAATTTAGTATTATTCATATTTATAAATCCAATTTTATTTTTTCATTTTCATTATCTTTATTTACACAATAGTAAATTGTATAATCATGTTTAGGTTTTGGGCAAAAATATTTTGACTCTATTTTATATTTTTTAAAACAATCATCGCACATTATAACTGGTGTTTCATCTTCGTAGCGATTCCAATCATCACCTTTAGTCTCTTGTTTAATAAAACCTTTCCCACATGGGCATTTAATTTTTTTAGTACTAATTGTTTCCCAACTCAT
>CACZFH010000059.1 GCA_902780395.1 uncultured Erysipelotrichaceae bacterium | reverse complement strand
ATCCACAGTGCAATTTCATTATAAAATATATAATGAAAAATATAAATGAAAGGGATCAATCAAAAGGATATATTCCCTTAAGATTGATTATACGTGATTGTATGAAGAGTAGAAGTAGATTATATATTTTTATAGGAATTATTATAGGAGTTTTGATGGCTAGTACCAATGTATTGGCATATGATTCCTATACGTTGGAAAATTATGCTTATTTTGATCCAATAACTTCTAATAAATGTGATGAGACAAATTATTGGACTATTTATAATCCAGGAAGTACTTGTTATCGATTTCTTGTTTTAGATACTGAAGATACTTCTTCTAATGAAAGTATTAAGTTATTGTTAGACCATGATTTGGGAAGTGGTACTTATAGTGAAGCAAGTTCTATTTTGACTTCTGGAACAGCTAATTGGTCACGTTTTAATGGGACGAAATCTTTACCAGATGAAAACACTATAGCTACGTTAATGAAACTTGGTTCTAATCGACCAGAAATAGTTGATGGAGTTAGTACTGCTATTGCAGGAGATACAATAGCTTATGAACTTGGTGTAAATACAAAATATGTTATTAATGGTGTTACTACTAATACATTTGGTTATTGGTTAAGTGGCAATCCTTCAGCTACTGATTATGCTTATTCTGTTAATGAAAAAAGACAAAATACATTAGTTTTAAAAACAGAGACTCGTGGTGTTCGCCCGATGATTACTATAAGCAAGAGTTTATTAACTCATTCTACTAATCATACAGATTTGACATCTGCTTTAAAAAATGCTTCTGAATTTAAATATCCAGCTATAACTGAAACTTTTGATGGGTATACATATAAAGCTCTTCAGGGATTTACTTTTACAAATTCTATGTTAGTATTTGCTGTTTCTAATAGTAGCAATGCTACTAAAGGTTTAATGGTTTCTTATAATGGAAATAATTATGGTACTTTAAATAAAATTGATTATAAGGAGATTGGTCACAGTAATGGGATGACTTTTAATTCTACTACTAATACGGTTTTAGCAACTGGTAGGGATAGTGCTAAAAAGATTGTAGAATTTGATGCTGATTCTTTAGAAGAAGTAGGAGAATATTCGGTACCAGTTACTTCTTCAATTGGTTATGATGCTAATCATAATTATTATATGATAAGTTCTGGACGTCGTCTTTATGTGACAAATAATAATTTTGAGGAATTATATTCTTTTGATTTATCTAACTATTTTACAGGGCAAGATTTAGAATATCATAATGGATATGTTTATTATATTTCTGATGATGCTGGCCCAAGTAGTAATCAACTTTATGGATATAAAGGTGGTACTTCTAGAGTGTATGCCTATAATGCTAAATTTAAAAGAGATGGTACACCAGAAAAAGATTTTGGTAGATTAGAGAAAGTATTCTATATTGACGTTATTAATCGAGATGGTTTAGGTAGTACAGGAGAACTAGAGGGTATTGGTTTTACAGGTGGTTTTGCTTGGTTTGGATATTATGCTGGACGTTATGATAGTACAAATCATTTTAAATTCTATCGAATGGATTTTACTAATATTATGGTTCCTCCTAGTTATAAGGTTAGTTATAATGAAGGCAATAGTTACACTACAGTTACTATTTCAAGTGATACACAATTACATTCTTTGGCAGGATGGACTTTATCTTCTGATAAGTATTCTTTATCAAAAGCATTTAATGATCGAAAGGCGGCTTTTAATGTTAATTTGAATGATAATTATGGAAATAGTGTTGCTGTTCCAATTACTGAATTAACTACACAAAAGACAGATTTAGCTTTCCCTGAGGTGGCTATTAATCGTGAATATAAAATAGGGTCATTTAGTTATCCTGCTACTACTAATTCTAATGGTACTATCACATATTCTTCTAGTAATGAAAATGTTGCAATAGTTGATAATACTGGTAAAGTTACTATTCGTGGTATGGGTATGGCTAGAATTACAGCTACTATTACTAAAGGTGATGGATACTATCAAGGAGAAGCTTCATATACTTTAAATGTTACGAAGAGTTTACAAGAGTTATCTTTCAGTCAGACAACTGTTCAAAAAACATACAAGGATGCAGATTTTACGATTACGGCTTCTCATACATTAGGAGATGGGGAGGTTACTTATTCTTCTAGTAATGAGTTGGTTGCGGTTGTTACTAATGCTGGTAAAGTTACTATTCGTGGAGCTGGTAATGCTGTTATTACAGCAACAGCTGCTGGTACGGATGGATTTGAAGAAACAAGTGCTAGTTATACATTAAATGTTGCTAAAAAGAGTCAGACAATTGCTTTTTCACAATCTTCGATTAGTAAATATACGGGAGCTAGTCCATTTACGGTTACAGCTACTTTGAGTGATGGAGATGGAACAATAACTTATAGCTCTTCTAATACAAATGTAGCTACGGTTGATAATAATGGTGTGGTTTCAGTTGTTGGAGCAGGTGATACTATAATTACTGCTATAGCTAGTGAGACTTCTAATTATTTAAGTTCTTCAGCTAGTTATGGTTTAAGTGTTTATCAAAAAAATGCTCAAAATATTACTTTTGATGCTACTAGTGTTGAGAAAAATTATAAAGATGCTGATTTTACATTTAGTGCTCATCATACATTAGGAGATGGAACAGTTACTTATTCTTCTTCTAATCCTAATGTAGCTACGGTTGATAATAACGGTAAAGTTAAGATTTTGAATGCTGGAAATACTATTATTACAGCAGAGGCTAGTGAAACAGAAGCTTATGCTCGTACAACAGCTAGTTATACATTAAATGTAAATAAAATTGAACAAACAATTGCTTTTGATGAATCTACAATTAATAAGAAATATACAGATAAGTCTTATACTATGACTGCTACTTTAACTAAAGGTGATGGAGCTATTTCTTATCGTTCTACTGATGAAGGAGTTGCTAAAGTTGATAATAGTGGTAAAGTTACTATTCGTGGAGTTGGTAATACGACAATTATTGCTACAGCAGAAGTTACCGATAATTATTTAAGTACTACTACTAGTTATTCTTTGAATGTTACTAAGGGAGAACAAGTTCTTGCTAATGAAAATGAGAATAATGATCCAATTACTGTTTTTGATACAGTTCAATCATTCCATTTAGATGTTCAACATGAGGTGGGAGATGGTAACTTATCTTATAATTCTAGTAATGAGGAAGTAGCAACTATTGATGAAGAGGCCCTTGTTACGATAGTAGCACCTGGTACTACTACATTAACAGTTGTGGCTGAAGAAACAGATTTATACCTAAGACAAGTTTATTCAAGAGTCCTAGAGGTAGAATCTGCTCCTAGTCCAATAACTGGTACTACAGGAGAAGTAGTTAATGTTGAAAATACAGGTATTATGAGACATTTCCCAATTATTTCTATTGGACTTATCTTATTAGGAATCTATTACTTGTATCGTCAAGAATTTATATTTGTTAAAAATAAGAAATCAAGTAGGAATTAATTCCTACTTTTTTTTGAAAAATATATCGAAAATATATTCGATTAATTATTGAAAAATACAAACAATTGTTCTATAATGATTTTGGTGATTATATGAAAAAAATTTATCTATGTATTGATTTAAAAACTTTCTATGCATCTGTTGAATGTGTAGAAAGGGGATTAGATCCTTTTGAAACTGATTTGATTGTAGCTGATCCTAGTAGAGCAAGTGGAGCAATTTGTTTGGCTATTACTCCTAAAATGAAAAATAGAGGAATTTCTAATCGATGTCGAGTGTATGAGATTCCAAAAGAAGTAAAACCAATTGTGGCAAAGCCAAGAATGAAGAAATATATTGAGTATGCGGCTCGTATTTATCAGATATATTTGAAATATGTACATGCTGATGATATTCATGTTTATTCGATTGATGAAGCTTTTTTAGATGTTACGGATTATTTACATTATTATCATTCTTCTGAAATTGAACTTGCTAAGACAATTATTCAGGATATTTATAAAAATGTTGGTATTTGTGCTACGGCTGGTATTGGGACAAATCTGTATTTAGCAAAAATAGCTTTAGATATTATTGCTAAGCATGAGGAAGATGGAATTGGTTATTTGAATGAAAAACTTTTTCAAGAAAAATTATGGGATCATCAACCATTAACAGATTTTTGGCAAATTGCTGGTGGTACTTTTCGAAGATTACAAAAGCATCATATTACTACAATGAGAGATATTACTTGTACTAATCCTGTAATTCTTTATAAAGAATTTGGAATTAATGCTGAATTATTAATTGATCATGCCTTTGGCAGAGAGAGTTGTACAATTGCCGATATTAAGAAATATCGACCTAAGGCAAAGTCTTTTTCTAATAGTCAGATTCTTTATCAAGATTATCCTGCTTATAAGGCTAAAATTGTCCTTTCTGAGATGATTGATCAATTAGTAGGACAATTAATCATTCAGGATTATTTTACTAGCCATATTAGTGTTTATATTGGTTATTCTAAGGATGTTATTCCATCTTTAAAGTATAGTGTTTCTTTTGCTACTCCTACTAGGCAATATACAGAAATTTTGCGGTCTGTTTTGAAAGAATATGATAGTCGAATTGATGAAGGAACACCTATTCGTAGAATTGGGCTTTCTTTTGCTAGACTTGAAAAGACAAAATATGAACAATTAAATTTGTTTCAGAGTATGGAGAAAGAAGAGAAAAATGTTCAATTAGAAAAAGCTACTTATTTAATTCGAAATAAATTTGGGAAGAATGCCTTATTGAAAGCTATTTCTTATTTACCAGGAGCTACTCAAAAAGAAAGAAATCGTTTAGTAGGTGGTCATAATGCAGAATAGAGTGAATCGGGCTAGTCAATTTATGCCTTTTGATGCTTTAAATGGGTTTGATGATGCTCTTCGACTAATGGAAAAGGTAGTGGAAGAGCGAAAAACATTATCTATTGATCAAGAAGAGGTTTTGAATAGGCAGTTTCAAACTATTTCGATTGGAGATTATTTAGAACTCTCTTTTTATTATCAGACGGAATATATTAAAGTTATGGGATTAGTTAAAAAGATTGATTATATTCATAAATGGATGATTGTTAATAATACGAGAATTGCTTTGGAGGATATCATTTCAATTAAAAGGGTTAGTTAAAAAGTAAAATGCAACTTTAAAAAAATATTTATAAAATAAAGGTAAATGCAAGTTTTTCTTGCATTTTTTTGATAAAAATGTATAATAAA
>CACZFH010000058.1 GCA_902780395.1 uncultured Erysipelotrichaceae bacterium | reverse complement strand
ACATTATTTGATAATTTTCAAAAAAATTCAAATTTCGTGTGTTTTCAGTATGTATTAATATAACATAAAAATTTAATATTGACAAAACTTAGAATGTCACGAAAAAAGAAAATCCTTAGATTTTCTTTTCAACTGTAAACTTATCATTCTGATAATCAATTATTACAGTATCATGTTCTTTGATAATTCCTTCAATTAGTAATTTTGATAAATCTACTTCAAGTGTTCTTCCTACTAATCTTTTTAATGGTCTTGCTCCAAAATTGACGTCATAACCTTTTTCAATAAACTCTTCTCTAGCTTTTTTTGTTAATTCAATATGAAGATCAATATTTTTTAAACGATTTTCTATCTCAGCAATAATCTTGTCTAATATTTTATCAATTGCTTCTTTTGATAAGGCATTGAAGATTACTATTTCATCAATTCTATTAACAAATTCTGGTCGAAAATGATTTTTTACTTCAGTCATTACTAAATCTTTTTGATCTTCTAGGACGTATTCACTTCCTAAATTAGAAGTCATGATAATAATGGTATTTTTGAAATCAACTGTTCTTCCATTGGAATCAGTTATTCTTCCATCATCTAATATTTGTAATAATAGATTAAGTACTTCTGGATGAGCTTTTTCAATTTCATCAAATAATACAATACTATATGGATTTCTTCTAACAGCTTCTGTTAACTGTCCTCCTTCTTCATATCCAACATAGCCAGGAGGGGAACCAATTAGACGAGATACGCTAAATTTCTCCATGTATTCTGACATATCGATTCTTACCATATGACTTTCGTCATCAAACAATTCATAGGCTAGTGTTCTTGCTATTTCTGTTTTTCCTACACCTGTTGGTCCTAAGAACATAAATGATGCGATTGGTTTATTAGGATCTTTGATACCACTTCTTGATTTTAAAATAGCATCACTTACTATTTTCAAAGCTTCATCTTGACCCATAACTCTTTTTCTCATATTATCTTCTAGGGCTAATAGTTTTTCCTTTTCACTTGATAATAATTTTGTAACAGGGATATTAGTCCATTTAGCTATTATATTACATATATCATTTTCTGTAACAGTATCACTTAGTAGTTTATTTTTCTCTACTTTATTTAAAGCTTCTAATTCTTTTTCAACTCTTGGTATTTCTCCATGACGAAGAATAGCAGCTCTCTCTAGGTCATATTTATTTTCTGCTTGATCTAGTTCGAATCTAAGATTTTCTAGTTCTTTTTTCTTTTGTTTAATATCGGTATTGATATTTTTTTCACGATTCCATGCTTCTGTTAGTTCTCTTTCCTTTTCTTTCATAGATTCTAATTCTCTATCGATATCATGTTTTCTTTTTTCTGATAATTCGTCTTTTTCCTTTTTTATGGCTTGTCGTTCTATTTCTAGACGCATAATACGATGAGTTAAATTATCTAATTCGAATGGAACTGAGTCCATTTGAACACGTATTGTAGCACAAGCTTCATCTACTAAGTCTATGGCTTTATCAGGTAAATAACGATCTGTTATATATCTGTTTGATAAGGTTGCTGCTTCAATTAAAGCTTTATCGGTAATTGATACTCCATGGTGTATTTCAAAACGGTCTTTTAAGCCTCTCAAAATAGTAATAGTATCTTCTACATTTGGTTCTTCAACTTTAATCTTTTGAAAACGACGTTCTAGGGCTCCATCTTTTTCAATATACTTACGATATTCATTTAGAGTAGTGGCTCCTATAACATGAATTTCTCCACGAGCTAACATTGGTTTTAGAATATTAGAGGTATCCATTGCTCCCTCAGATGCTCCGGTTCCAACAATCATGTGAATTTCATCAATGAACATAATAATATTACCTTCACTCTTTTTTACTTCGTTTAAGACATTTTTTAATCTTTCTTCAAATTCTCCACGATATTTAGCACCAGCTACTAAGGCAGCCATATCTAGTTCCCAGATTGTCTTGTCTTTTAATGAACTAGGTACATCTCCTTTTAAAATTCTTAAAGCTAAGCCTTCTACAATAGCTGTTTTTCCTACTCCAGGTTCTCCAATAAGCACTGGATTGTTTTTTGTTTTACGAGATAATACTCTGGTAATACTACGAATTTCTTCATCACGTCCAATAATTGGATCAATTTTACCAGCTTTAGCATCTTTAATGATGTCTCTTCCATATTTCTCTAAAACATTTTCTTCCTTTTCTTCTTGTGGATATCCATACATATTTCCATCCCCTTTCAGTTATTATTATACTCTTATTTTAGCACTTGTCAAGTGTGAGTGCTAATTAATTGTTAAAAAGAAAGCGCCCAATATAGGTGCATACTATTTTTCATTTATATATGACTCATATAGTCTTTTTAAATACTTCTTTTTTAATACAGCATCAAGTCCTTTTTCGCTTACTTCTGTATAGACTTTATCTAAAAGAGCTTTTAGTTTTGAATCCATTCGAGCTTGATCTTTTATTTTATTCCAGTAAGATAATTGATATTCTTTTGTCCAGTTTTTTCCTTGATATGTCATGCCTGCTGAAAAACGCATCGCATAAGTATTCCAAAAAAATATTTAAAAGGCATGATAGGTGTCATCGTTGGAGCATTATAATCATAACAATATTCATAAAGGAGTCCTTGAATAGGAATACCCACTTTACAACATAAACAGAAAACTCGAAAGCGGTGAACATCTATGGTATGAGATGTCCAAAAAAGTTCTTTATTGTTACTTTATATTCTCTTTCCTTATCCATGTTATCATTATATTTATTATATCTAAAAAAACTAATTCATTCTTTTCAAAGATTAAAGTCAAAACAAATTAGTATTTCCTTATTCTCATAGCCTAATGATTGATATGCTCTATTAGCTGAAATATTATTATAATCTGTATAAAGCATTGGCTCTATTCCCTTATCCATTAATAGCTTGGTTAATTCATGAATTAAGCTCTTGCAATACCCTCTATTTCTTTGTTCTTTTGGTGTATATACATAACTAATTTTAGCAACCCCTTCATTTTCCCAATAATTCGCCATACAAACAATCTTTCCATTATTTTCTCTCCATACATAAAAAGTATTATCCTCTATCCAGTTTTCTACTTCTTTTAAACTGTCTGTATAGTTTATTTCTTGTGATAAGTCTTTAGAATAATCTTGCCACCAGTTTGCTAGCATTATTTTATCACTATAATTTGGCTTATCTATGAATCCTGATGATAGTTTTATTTTTCTTAAATGATTACATTCAAGATAACAAAGCTCTTTCTTATTAGATGTATCCCCTCTTTTTTTTATTTCATCATATATCTCTTTTCGACAGGTAATAGTATTATTGTTTTTTGTTAGAAAAGTTTTTTCTAATATATTTAGCATTTCTATTATTTTTTCTTTTGATAAATTTTCTTTGTTCCAAATCCATATTACATTACTTTTACCTATAGCATAATTATTAGTATCTGTCATGTAAATTGAATCTTTATCTTTTTCCATGATAGGCAAAAAGAAAAATCTTTTTTTATCTATCAAATTCTCACATCCTTACTTTTTTAATATAAAAGACTCTACTTTTTAGTAGGTCTTCTATGTTATTCTTAGTAGACTTGTGAACATTGTACTATAGTATTAATTCTTAATCAACCTTTTACCATCGATAATAAGGGTATTGATCTAACTGATAGATATCTACATTGGGATATAAGAATTTATCTTGGGGAGTATTCCTTTTTTGATATTTTTTTTCATATTCTTCAAATAATTCTTTAAATCTAGCATAGTGAACAATTTCTCTTTGACGTAACCATAGTAATGGTCCTATTACATCTGGATCATCTGTTAAATCAATTAGATTTTCATAGACTGCTCTTGCTTTTTGTTCAGCTGCCATATCTTCTGACAAATCAGCTAAAGCATCTCCTGTTGTAGAGAAGGTTGCGGCAAATGGTACTCCATTAGCATCTGTTGGGAAGAGAGCTTTAGCATGTTCAGCATAGTGAGCATCTAAGCCAGCTTCTTTAATTTCTTCTAAAGTGGCATCTTTCATTAATTGATAAATCATGGTTTCTAACATTTCTACATGTCCTAGTTCTTCGGTACCAATATCATTTAGTAAAGCTTTCCCTTTGTCATCTGGCATTGTTAATCTTTGATTTAGATATCTTAGAGCTGCTCCTAACTCCCCGTTTGGTCCACCATATTGAGTAACTAAATATTTTGCCATTCGTAAGTCTTTTTTCTTAATATTAATTGGATATTGTAGTTTTTTTACATATTTAAACATTATATCCCTCCCATGGCCAAGAATTGCTTACCCATTTAAAGACTGCGTTATCTTTACTATTATTTACTGTTAAAGGTCCATATTTTTTCTCATATTCTTGAATCATTGTATTTAATTGGTTATTATAATCATTCATTAACATTATCATGCTCTGTTCATTTGGATGAAGGTCTAAATATAAATTTAATTCATGAGCTGCAAATGATAGAGCTTGGATACCCCATAACATTTTTTCTTGTTCTGTTTTGAAATTAATTATCATAGGTTGATAATCTTTATACTCACTATATAAATTTTGAAATAGATTTCCTTTTGTTAATCCTTCTTGGGGATTCATTAATTGTTCTTTTTCTTGTCGATACCAGTTATCATAAAAATATTGATTATTCATTCTTTATCTCCTTTCTTTTTAATGTATTCTCTAGTCATATATCTGTATAGATAAATACCCATTTTTTGAAAGAAAATCAAAAAGCTCTTGTCAAATCAGCGTTTTTTTGATAAAATAATCTTGTATTTTGAAATGGCGCCGTTGGTGAAGTGGTTAACACGCTAGTTTGTGGCACTAGTATGCATGAGTTCGATTCTCATACGACGCCCCAGTTTAAAATGAAAGGAGCCTTTTTAAAAGGTTCTTTTTTTTTAATAAAATGTTATAATAGTATATATTAATAAAAAGTAAGGAGAATCATATGAATTATAAGAAAATTGTTGTTGCTGGTGGCGGTGTTTTAGGGAGTCAAATTGCTTTCCAATCTGCTTATTGTGGATATGACGTAACAATATGGTTAAGAAGTGAAGATAGTAAAACAAGAACGCAACCTAAGCTAGATGCATTAAAAAAAGATTATATTGAAACCATTGAGTCTTTAAATCCACATAATGAGAATAGTTGGGCAAGAGGAATATCTGATATTGATAGTTTTAATAAAGAAGAGTGTTTAAAAAAAGTTGATCTTGCCTATAACAATATTAAATTAG
>CACZFH010000057.1 GCA_902780395.1 uncultured Erysipelotrichaceae bacterium | reverse complement strand
GCTTGAGACATATTTTCATCCATAGCATATTTAACTAATTGGTATTCAGCTTCATTGGTTAATCTTTGATAAGGTTTTAAATGAAGAATTTCTCTTAATAAAACAAAACGTTCTTTATTATCTTTTCTATAATATGATGTGGAATTAACAGTAATATAGCCAATTGAAGTAATTAAAGATTTTTTTCTAGTTTCTTTAATATTATAGATTTCTTTTCTTTGCTTAGAATTTTTAAATTTATCATCTATATAATTTAAAAAGTGTTCATATAATTTTAAAGTAAATTTATCTCCAACATCTCTAATTTTACTTTCAAGATTTAACGGATTTAAATTATTATTAAAAGTTTCATTAAAAGTATTAGTAATATCATTAATTAGTGATATAATTTCCATAGGTTATAGGCAATTCAATTATAAAGCATTTTTTAGGTTTTAACCTTTTTTATTGATATAAAAAGAGATTTTTTATAAATCTCCCCACTTTGGAAACACTATCTGCAATCTTTATAAATTTTGACATTTTAAGAGAAATATGGTATATTAATGTTGCTTTTGAAAGGGAGAGATTAAATTGTTAAATAATCAATTAACTACGACAACTTATACAACAACATTAAAATCAATTAGTTACATTGATTGTTTTAGCATTGCTTAAGTAAAAATATAAATAAATTATATTGTTAAATGCAAGTCTATTACAATCAAGTAATAGGCTTTTTAAATTTATTGATAAAAAATAATAAATTAATGATATAATAATAGAAATACTATGATATAGGACATGGTTATTAAATGTAGTTTAAAAGAGAGTTATCGGTTGGTGTAAGATAATAACATATTTAATAATTACTACCTATTAGTTGCACCAGAAATGGAATGTCCGAGAATATCGGTTACAAAAATTAAGTTAAATAAGAGGATGGTACCGTCTTTATAGACTCCTTAGGTATCCATTCTCTTTTTGTTTTAAAGGAGATGATAAATATGACGGAAACGAATAGTGATACGATTATCTCCCTCATCAAAAGCAAATAAAGAAAGAAGGTAAAAATATGAATAAGAAATGTGTAGAATTACTTAAAGAAGTAATTAATAATAATTATCATAATATAAGATTAGATAATATGTCTTATAATGATGATGAATTTTACTATGAGTTCAAATCTGATGAACAAGTTAGTGAAAATGATTTTGAAAAATTAGAAAATGAAATTAGAAAACTAGATAATAGTATTTATGTAAAATTATTAAGAGTTAGTGGAGTTTATTTTGAAGGTAATGCTAACAACGAAATGATCAGTAGAGTTGTAGGTAAAGCATTCGCTAGTGAAGAAGAATTAGATAAGTACAATCAATTCGTTGAAGAAGCTAAAGAAAGAGATCATAGAAAAATAGGTCAAGATTTAGATTTATTCTGTTTCTCTGATTATGTAGGAGCAGGGCTTCCATTATTTACTCCAAGAGGAACTATAATAATTGATGCATTAAAAAGAGAAATGGAAAGAGTATGTAGAAAGTATGGATTCGAAAAAGTTAGTTGTCCATCACTTGCTGATATTTCATTATTTGAAAATTCAGGACATGCAGGAAAGTTTAATGAAGAATTATTTAGAGTAGAATCACCAAAAGGACATAAGTTTGTATTAAAACCAGTTCAATGTCCTCATCATACTCAAATATTTGCTTCTAAATTAAGAAGTTATAAAGATTTACCAATTAGATATATGGAGTCAGATAAACAATATAGAGCAGAACTTCAAGGTGCTGTTGGAAATAGTTTATCAAGAGTATATGCTATAACTGTAGAAGATGGTCATGTATTCTGTACTAGAGAACAAGTTAAACAAGAAATAATTAATATCTGTAATTTAATTAAAGACTTTTATTCTAGAATGGGATTATGGGAAAACCATTGGGTATCATTATCAGTAAGAGATTATGATCATCCAGAAAAATATATTGGAGAAAAATCAGATTGGGATTTATGTGAGAATCTACTTCAAGAAATATCTGATGAGTTAGGATTAGATGCTAAAAGATGTGAAGGAGAAGCTGCTTTATATGGCCCTAAATTAGATTTCATGTTTAAAGATGCTTTAGATAGAGAAATTCAAATACCAACTGTTCAATTAGACTTTGCTACTCCAAAAAGATTTGGTTTATCATATATTGATGAAAATGGAGAAAAGCAATCACCAGTAATGGTTCATAGAGCAGTTCTAGGATCATATGAAAGATTCTTAGTGTTATTATTAGAACAATCAAAAGGAATATTACCAATATGGTTATCACCAATTCAAGTAAACATTGTTCCAATCAATGTTAAATATCAAGGTGAATATTGTGAAAAATTAAAACAATTATTAATTGATGAAGATATTAGAGTAGGATATGATGATTCAGAAGAAAGATTCAACAAAAAGATTATGAATAGTAATGTAATGAAGAATCCATATACTTTAATAATCGGAGATAATGAAAGAGATAATAATTTAGTAAGTTATAGAAAATATGGTAGTGAAGAAACTGTTTCAATGCCAATTGATGAATTTATTAAATTTATTAAAGAAGAGATTAAGAAAAGATAAGTCTATTTTGCCCTAACACCAACTATAACTATAGTAAATTTAGGACAAACAAGAAATTGAAAAAATATCGCAAAAAATACAATAGAGTGATTAGTGATATAATAAATTTGAGCAAAAAAAGTTAAAATAAGTCATTTTAGTTTTAATCGGCTCTAACTTGCCTATAGTACAAGCTAAAATCAAGTCAAAGAATAACTAAATAATAAGATAATAAAGACTAGATAAAAATTTTCTTTTATGGTAAAATAGATAAAAAGTGATGGAATATGAATAAATTTATGTATCATGGAAGTTCTAAAGGAAATTTAACTGTTTTGAGGCCACATAAGAGTACTCATATGAATAATTATGTTTATGCCACACCAAATCCTGCAATTGCATTAATCTTTTCTGTTGAAAACAATGGCGATTTAGACTTTGATTTAAGCATTGTTAATGGAAAAATTATATTTACCGAGAGAAGAGAAGGTGCATTTGATAAATATAATAGTTCTGGTTATTTATATACTTTGGATCCTACAAATTTTAAAAAATTAGACAATATGTGGGAGGGAGAAGTTGTTTCAACAACTGAAGAAAGAGTATTATCATGTGAACCTGTACAAAATATTATGGAAAGGCTTGAAGAATATGCTCAAAAAGGAAATATGATAATATATAGGTATCCAAATAAACCAGATTTTATACCTTCTGATAATCATGATTTAGTAGATAAATATATTGGTTTTGAAGAAATGGGACACAAAGGAGCTATTGATGGTTTGCTATTTGCTTATCCTGAATTAAGTAAAAAGGTTTTTGATAGGCTAGAAAACCCAGAAATATTTTATTATGTTCATAGAAAGACTAATGAAATGTCTAACATTGTTGTATATGATAATATTCTTGATGCAATTCAAGGTGCAGATAAATCTATTTTTGAAAGAGAAGATGGCTGGATAAAATACAATGTAATTGATTCAAAATTTTATTTTGAAAAAGGAAATTTTAACTTCGATGAGGACTTTTATATTTATGTAGTAAAAGGAAAATGTGATAGAATATCAGCTCATTCTTTTAATTTATCAGAAGTTCAAATTGTATCTAGTAATAAAATAAATTTTAATGAGTATCTTAGTAATTAAATACATAAAAGATTAAAATAAAGATTTATCATAGTTTTTATCAATATCAAATATACTCAAATAAATATATAGTTTCAATTAAAGCAAATAAAAAAATAGTTTTAGAAAAAAATAAAACAATATGATAATTTTTATTAAAATAAGTAATTTAGTATAGCTAAATTTTGTACCCAAGTACCCCAAACTTGATTGTGATACAAGCTGCAATCAAAGCAAAAAATAATAAGTAATTATTAAAAATTAAGTTGAAATATACTTAATTTTTTTATTGTTTGTATGTTGCAAATATGCTACAATACATTTATGAGGTAAATATTATGAAAAATATAGATACAGAAATAATAAATGATAACGAATTTGATTTAATATGCAAATATATAAAACTAAGAAATGAATCAAATATAAGTCAATCAGAATTAGCAAGAAGAGTTGGCGTAGCTAGATCAACAATAGCTAGAATGGAAAGAAATTTACATTCAATATCACTAGGAACTTTTACTAAATTGTTAGAAGCAATGAATTATAAATTAGAAATAGTTGATAAGGAGAATATAAATGAATAATAAAAAAATCAAACGAGTTAAAGATTTAAAAAAAATAATTGATAAAGTATTGTTACCGAATTATATTTATAAAACAAACTTTAATTCTTCGGATTTTTTAATTGACATTAATTATAATATTATAATAAAAGCAAAACTAATAAAAAAAGATAATAAGATGGTTTATGAGTTTGTAGTAGATACACAATTTATGTCCGAGGCAGAAATAACGTATGATGAAATTGTAATGATAAAAAATATTATTGACATTTTAGAGGAAAATAGAAAATTTGTACTATCTAGATTAAAAAAATATACGGTAGAGGAATATGAAAAAGAAGAACAAGAAAGAAAAGAGCAAAGTGAAAAAGCACTTGAAGCATTAAAACAGATAATAACTATGAAATAAAAATGAATATGACGATAATTATTATGTAAAATTAATTATTAGTAACTATATATAGATAGGAGGATATTATTTGAATTCATTGCAAATTGAAAAAAATATAAATATTGAAGATTTAATCTATAATGTTAGAGGCAAACAAGTAATGTTAGATTCTGATTTAGCAAAATTATATAAATGTACCAACGGAACAAAAGATATAAATAAGGCAGTTAATAGAAATATTAATAGATTTCCAGAAGATTTTTATTTCCAATTAACTGATAAAGAAATGGAATCTTTATGGCTCCAAATTGGAACCAAAAAAATAAAAACTGAAACACGTGGTGGTAGATATAAAAATCCAAAAGTATTTACTGAACAGGGGGTAGCAATGCTAGCATCTGTTTTACATACAGAAATTGCTATTGAAACAAGTGTTAAAATAATGAGAAGTTTTGTAAAAATGAGAAGATATTTTGCTAATAGTAATGAGATGCTTCTTAATCATGAAAATAGATTATTAGTTTTAGAAGAAGCTTTAGATAAATTTAAAGAAAAAGAAATTGATAAAATATTTTTTGAAGGAGAATTATATGATTCATATTCATTGCTTATAGATATACTTAATAAATCAAAAATAAAAATAATTATAATTGATAATTATGCAGGAAAAGAATTTTTAGATATAATAAAAAATATTGATAGAAAAATAATTATTGTTTCTAAGAACATTGATTTAAAACTGAAAGAAAAATATGAAAGTCAATACAGTAATGTTTCATTTATTAATAATGATTCATTTCATGATAGATTTATAATTATAGATAGAAAAATACTATATTCTTGTGGAGCTAGTTTTAAAGATTTAGGAAAAAAATGTTTTTCAATCAATCAGTTTGATGATAGTGAATACTTAACTAGATTATTAGAAAAAATAAAAATATAATTTAGTTATATATTGTGTTGTGAGTCGAATGGTAATACAAGCTGCAATCAAAGCAAAAAACAATAAGTAATTAAATAAATAAGACTATAGATATCTAGTTTTTTTGTTCAAAAAACAGTAATATTGCGATGCTTTACTTTTATATAAAATTAGTATATAATTAAGTATGAAAAGTATAACTAGTTATACTTGAAGGAGGCAAATATGAAAGATAAGTTTGTGGGAATCGCAAAAGTTGGAGAAAAAGGACAAATTGTAATACCAAAAGAAGCAAGGGATATGTTTAATATAAAACCAGGTGATTCAGTTGTTGTTTTATGCGATAAAAAGAAAGGTATGGCTATTGTTAAGTCTGAAGTATTGGAAGATACTATGGATAAAATAATACCAAATGAGGATAAATAGTTATGAATAAAAGGAAGAATTATTTAGATAACATAAGATGGATTACTTTATGCGTTGTAATTTTATATCATGTATTTTATATTTTTAATTCAAGTGGTGTAATTTCAAATATT
>CACZFH010000056.1 GCA_902780395.1 uncultured Erysipelotrichaceae bacterium | reverse complement strand
TACATTGTATCAGGAATTATACTTATATGTCTTTTATATTTTTACGAAAGAAAAGTGTGTATGCCATATAAGTCACACACACTAAAAATTATACAACCAGTCCAATTCGATAACTATCTTTTTTTTGTATGAGTTCAGATGAAAGAGATTATCGGAATTATTATCCAAAGTATAAATTAGATTATGTTGAAATGAATGATCAAGTGTACAAAATGCAAGCTCATAAAGGTTTTAAAAGAGGTAGTCTTATGTCAGAAAATAGTAAGCATTCTGAATGTTTATATGCTATGGCTTTGAAAATTAAACCTAAAGGTAAGAAGAAAGAACTATTTGATATTATGAAGACATTATATGAGCTTGAAACTCCACAAGAAAAATGGTCGTGGGGTTCTCCAAAAGATGATGATTTAATAGAGAGATATCAGAATGTGAAGACTTTAAAATTAAAAAAGTAATGATAAAAGAAGATTAAGTGAAAAACTTAATCTTTATTTGTGTTATAATGATGTTAGAAATGGCATGTGATATAAATGAAGAATATATATGGTTTAACCCTTCAAGATTTAGAAAATTATTTTTTAGAAATAGGTTCCAAGAAATTTCATGCAGAACAGTTGTTCCGTTGGTTATATGAAAAAAGAATTGAAAGTTTTGAAGAAGTTACTAATATTAAGAAAGAAATAATAGATATTATTAAAAATGATTATTCTATTAGTAGGTTGTCTATTGTTGATATTCAAGAAGATGTAGATGTTTGTAAGTACTTATTTGAATTAGAAGATAAAGAACATATTGAGGCAGTTTTAATGCGACATGATTATGGTAATAGTGTGTGTATTTCGAGTCAAGTTGGTTGCAATATGGGATGTAAGTTTTGTGAATCAGGGAGAAGAAAAAAAGTTCGTAATTTAGAGACTTATGAAATGGTTTTACAATTATTAATGATTGAAAAGTTGTTAGGAGAAAGAATTAGTCATGTTGTAGTAATGGGAATTGGAGAACCATTTGATAATTATGATAATTTAATTCATTTTTTTGAGATTATTAATCATCCTAAAGGAATGGCTATTGGTGCTAGGCATATTACGGTATCAACTTGTGGAGTAGTTCCTAAAATATTAGAATTTAGTGAGTTTCCATTACAAATTAATTTAGCTATTAGTCTTCATGCTCCTAATAATATGATTAGAAATCAGATTATGCCTATTAATAAAGTATATCCTTTAGAAGAATTAATACCTGCAATTAAAACTTATTTAGAAAAGACAAATCGAAGAGTTACTTTTGAATATATATTGTTAAAAGATATTAATGATAGTGAGCAGTGTGCGGTTGATTTAGCTAAACTTATTCATAATATTAATTGTTATGTTAATTTAATTCCTTATAATGAAACTAATAATTTAGAATATAAAAGAACAAATAATATTCAAATTATGAGATTTTATGATATACTTAAGAAGAATAATGTTAATGTGACCATTCGAAAGGAATTCGGTGGAAATATAAGTGCTGCTTGTGGACAACTTAGAAGTAAGAAGGAGGATTTATGAAATCTTTTTATTTAACAGATGCTGGTATGATTCGAGATCATAATGAAGACAGTGTTATTATTGTTAAGAATGATGAAGGAAGTTATTTAATGGCTATTGCTGATGGTATGGGAGGACATTCTGCTGGTGAAGTTGCTTCTTCTATTGCTATTAGTTATATGGGGAAACATTTTAAAGAGAGTTTTCGAAATATGACTAAGGTTGATGCTGTTAATTGGATTCGTGATTCTTTTGATGAAATTAATACCTTGATTTTTCAACATGAAAAAACGCATCCTGAAAGTAAGGGTATGGGTACTACGCTAGTATTATCTATTTTAACAAAGGATTTCTTACTATTTGGAAATGTTGGGGATTCTAGTGGTTTTGTTATGAAAGAAGGTAAACTTCATAAAGTAACGTATGATCATACGCTTGTTAATTTATTAGTGAGTGCTGGGGAACTTACGAAAGAAGAAGCTAGTGTTCATCCAAAGAAGAATGTTTTAATGAAAGCTTTAGGAGCTTCTATGGATATAGATGTTGATATTTTTGATTGTGATATGGATATTTCAGAGATTTTATTGTCTAGTGATGGATTAACAGGAATGCTTGATCGAGATCAAATTGAGAAAGTTCTTTTAGGAGAAGGTAGTGTAGAAGATAAAGTTATTAAATTAGTTCAAAAAGCTAATAATAGGGGTGGAACAGATAATATTTCGGTTGCTTATTTAATTCGCGATAAAGAGGGTGAAGATAAGTGATTACAAAGGGGCAAAAGATAAATGATCGTTATGAAGTCATTCGATCTATTGGTGAAGGTGGAATGGCGAATGTATATTTGGGTTATGATACGATTTTAGATCGAAATGTTGCAATTAAAGTTTTACGTGGAGATTTAGCTAATGATGAAAAGTTTGTTAGACGTTTTCAAAGAGAAGCTTTATCTGCTTCTTCACTAGCTCATCCTAATATTGTTGAGATGTATGATGTTGGAGAAGATGATGGTACTTATTATATTGTAATGGAGTATGTAGATGGTAAAACTTTAAAGCAATTATTGAAAAAGCGTGGTAGTCTAACATTAAGTGAAGCTATTGATATTATGAGTCAATTGACGGATGGAATGGCTCATGCACATGATTCTTATATTATTCATCGTGATTTAAAGCCACAAAATATTATGATAAAAGATGATGGACAAATTAAAATTACGGATTTTGGTATTGCTATGGCTTTAAATTCTACACAATTGACGCAAACTAATTCGGTAATGGGAAGTGTTCATTATTTGCCACCAGAACAAGCCAGTGGAAAAGGATGTACTATTAAGAGTGATATTTATTCAATGGGTATTATTTTCTATGAATTACTATCTGGATCTTTACCATTTCGAGGAGATAATGCTGTAGAAATAGCTTTAAAACATATGAGGGAGCCTTTGCCAAGTTTAAGGGAAGAGAATCCATCTATTCCACAGAGTATTGAAAATATTATTAGAAAAGCTACAGCTAAGAATCCTAAAAATCGTTATGATAGTGCTCGTAGTATGCATGAAGATTTATTAACAGCTTTGAATGATGAAAGAATTGATGAGCCAGTTTATGAATATAAATATCCTGAAAATGAAAATGAAGGAAAGAAGAACAAGAAAGCCGAAAAAGCAGAGGCAGCTTTAGAAGATGCTAAAATTGAAAATTTGGGAGAAACTATAGAAACTCCTGCTGTTGAAGATGAGAATGAAGAAGTTGTAGAGGGTAAGAAAAGTAAATTGCTTATTATTGTTTTAGCTATTGTTTTCTCATTGATTGCTGTTGGTTTAGTAGTATTATTCTTTGTATTGCCTAAATTATCTAATGGAAAAGCTGCTACTATACCGGATTGTTATAATTTAAAAGTTAGTGCTTGTGAGAAAAAATTACAAGCTGCTGGATTTGAAGTTAATACTAAGATTAAGACTATAGTATCTAATAGTGTTGATAAAAACCGAGTTGTTAAGACAGATCCTGGTAAAGGTAGAAGTGTTAAGAAAAAAACAAAAGTAACTATTTATAAGTCTAGTGGTGAGAATACTATTAAATTAGAAGATTATGTTGGACAAAATGCTAATTCTGTAAAGACTCTTCTTGAAACTAAATATGAATTGGTAGTTACTATTGAGAAAAAAGAGGTTGATGCTAATTCTAAAGAATATGAAGATGATGATGAAATAATTGGACAATCTTTGGAAGCTGGAAGTGAAGTCAAAAAAGGAGATAGTTTAATTCTATATACTCCAAATATTGTGGATAAGTATCCAGATATGGTTGAAGAAGGTTGGAGTATTAGTGATGTTGAAGCATTCTGTAATAAATATGGCTTAGCTTTAGAAAAAGTTCAGCAAGAAACAAGTGCTTATTCAGAAGGAACTGTTATTGGACAAAATAAGACAAAGGGAAGTCCTATTATTAAGGGAACAACTTTGAAAGTAACAGTGGCAGTTAAACCTACTGTTATACCAAAAGAGGAAGAAGAACCTAAGGAACCAGAAAGTCAGAATGAAGAACCTTCTAGTGAAGCCAAAGAAGAATAGGAGATTTATGAGAGGACAAATTGTAAAAATTAGTAGTGATTTGTGTTTTGTAAGTGCTGAAGAACAAATTTATCCTTGTAAATGTCGTGGTTTATTTAGAAAAGAACATATTATTCCTGTAGTGGGAGATTATGTTCTTTTCAGTAAAGAAAAAAAAATAATTGAGAAGATTGAAGAAAGAAAAAATGTTTTTGATAGGCCAAAAGTAAGTAATATAGATCAGGCATTTTTAATTACTAGTTTAAAATTACCTGATTTCTCATTGATATTATTGGATAAATTTATTTCTTTGATGGAGATTCATCATGTTAAGCCAATTATATGTATTACGAAAGAAGATTTGCTGTCGGAGGATGAATTAAAACTAATTTATGAAGTTCTTCAGTATTATAGTGATATTGGCTATATGGTTGTTTCTAATACAGAAATTAATAAAATACGAGATTTATTAAAGGGAAAGACAAGTGTTTTTACTGGACAAACGGGTGCTGGTAAAAGTACTTTACTTAATAAGATAAATCCTAATTGGAATCTAGAGGTTGGAGAAGTATCTCAAGCTTTAGGAAGAGGTAAACATACTACTAGAGTGGTGGAGTTATTCCCTTTTTTAGGTGGTAAAGTTATGGATACTCCTGGTTTTTCGGCTTTAGAGTTAACTGGATATAGTGTTGATGAGATAAAAAATTCATTTGTGGAGTTTTCAAAATATTCTTGTCCTTTTAAGGATTGTAGTCATACAAAAGAGAATGAATGTGTGATTAAACAAGAAGTTTCTGCGAATCATATATTAGAGAGTCGGTATCATAATTATTTAAGTTTTATAGGAGTGGATAAGAATGAAAAAAATTAGTGTATCTTTCCTTAGTAGTAAAAATATACCAATGGATTTAAGAAAACTAAATGATACAGATGTTGATTTTATTCATGTAGATATTATGGATGGCAAATTTGTACCAGCTAAAACAATGCCGTTTCGTGAAATGAGACATATTTATCAATATACATCTAAAAGATTAGATGTTCATTTAATGGTTAAAGAACCATCAAAATTTATTCCTTTGTATGC
This sequence comes from uncultured Erysipelotrichaceae bacterium, assembly GCA_902780395.1. Taxonomy (GTDB): domain Bacteria; phylum Bacillota_I; class Bacilli_A; order RF39; family UBA660; genus UBA3789. The sequence continues at coordinate 2,481 of CACZFH010000056.1, read as the reverse complement.
AGAGTTAAATACGGAGTATATTGCCATTCATGTTGAAAGTGAAGAAGATATTATTAAGAATTTGGAATTGATTAAGAGTTTTTCGATTAAAACAGGTTTGGCAATTAATCCAGATACTCCAGTTAAGGAGTTAATTCCTTATTTACCATATTTAGATGAAGTGTTGGTAATGAGTGTTTATCCTGGAAAAGGTGGTCAAGAATTTATTGTTGAAGTTGAAAAGAAAATTAAGGAATTAAAAGCTTTACTTCAGTCTTATCATCTTTCTACTGTTATTAATGTGGATGGTGGAGTTAATAATATCACTAAAAAGTATTGTGAAGATGCTGATATTATAACTTCTGGTAGCTATGTTGTTTCTTCTTCTGACTTTCAAGAAAAAATAACTAGTTTAAGATGATTACCTGTGATATAATTAATTAAGAATAGGAGTTGATAGTATGGATAATAAATCTAGTGAAAATGGAGTTAATTCTGTACCTAATGAAATACCTGTTGAAAATAAACCTGTAGAAACTGAAGTTAATCCAGTACCTAATGAAGTACCTGTTGAAAATAAACCTGTAGAAACAACCTGTAGAAACTGAAGTTAATCCAGTACCTAATGAAGTACCTGTTGAAAATAAACCTGTAGAAATTAAAGTTAATCCAGTACCTAATGAAGTACCTGCTGAAAATAAGATTACAGAGAAAAAATATGAAATAGAAGATTTGTTTGTAAATCCATTGGAAGTAAATGCAAAAAAAGAAGAAACTACTGTTTCAGATGCTCCATCTACTGAAGTTGGGGTTAGTAATGAGGTAAAAACAGAAGTTGATGTTAAGCCTGTAGAAGAGAGACCTGAAAATATAGGTGTTGGTCCTTATAATGTTTCTACTCCTAAAGCTCAAAATGTTCCTTTGAAAAGTGAAAAGAAAGTAAAGGAAGTTGAAATTGATTATAAACCACCTAGTAAAGGGAAAACTATTTTGTTAATTGCCTTTTTCTTAGGATTAATTGGTTTTGTTATCTTTTTACCAGAAATATCTAAGATGGTGAAAGAAAGAGAAAATGGGATGTATAATTATGAGGAGAAAGTAATTACTACTGGAAAATTAAAATGTTCTATGGAAACAAATACAACTAATCTTGATAAATCTTATGATTTGATATTTGAATTTAGTGATAGTAAATTAGAGAGTGGACATTTTTCTTTCTTTACTCGAGGGGATGTTTCTTTAGATGAAGAACAGATGAATGAAATGAATGCTTCTTGCAAGAAATTGGAGGAAGCTACTAAATCGATGGCAGGAGTTACGATTCGGTGCTCTTATACTCCAGGAAAACTAACTGAAGAACATATTTATAATTATATTTCTATTGATTCAGAGCAATTAGAAACTGTTCTAGATGCTAATGGTGGAAAGAATCTTGAATATGAGTATAAACAAAATATTGATGGAATTGAGAAAAATTTATTGGCTAGTGGTTATCATTGTGAACGTGAATAAAAAAATGCTAACAATTTGTTAGCATTTTCTTTTTTCTTCTTTAAAGCTTTTCTATTTTCAATTTTATTATTTGTTTTAACCATAGAAATATTCTCCCTATGATTATAAATATAATTGATAATAAAACTAACATATAAAACACACCAATTCCTAGTGTTTCCCAGCTTATTAAGCTTGGATTAAAACCAAACCAACCAGTTGGGGCTTTAAAGTTTAGAAAATTATAGGGAGCAGACATATTTCCCCACCTGATACCTAAACTACTGGCAATAATAACAAATAAAACATAAAGAAGTGGTGGAATAATTGCATATATGGTATATTTAGACTTTATTTCATATTCATTGTTAAATAAAAGAAAATCTATTATAGCTAGAATTGGTGTTATAAAGTGAACAAATAAACTACCAGCTCCATCCATTAAATAAGCATTTAAAATACCACCATTCATAGTTGGAGCTAAGATTGTTAAGAATACAGCAAAGGTTAATGTTATGGAAATGGTTGTTAAAAATTTTATTATATATAGTTTGTTACTATATATTATCTTTCTATTATATTTATAGCTTATTATATCTTTTATTAAAAAAATTAGTAGTATTAAACTTATAAATATATTTGATAAAGTCGTAAAATAGGTAAATGTTAAAGGACCTCCATATACTTTTATAATTCCATATATACTTGATATGATTGCTAAAGTTTTAACTATAATACTTGGTATTATTGTTTTATTATTCATAATTCCTCCTTTTATTTATATAGTATCACAAAAATAGCTGATAATTTTTATAGATATGATGTTATATTGTAATTTTTTTATTTTAAATGTAATGGTGTTAGATAAACATATTATTATTAATGTATTTTTATGCTATAATATTTATATTCTGGAGACCAACTATGAATAGTCAATAGTTTTTGATAAAAAATTAAAAAGTTTTAAATTTAAAACTATTGCACAGCAACGCACCGTAAGTGGGGTTACGG
>CACZFH010000055.1 GCA_902780395.1 uncultured Erysipelotrichaceae bacterium | reverse complement strand
GAATATTTTTGTGTTAAAGCACTTTTAAAAACAGAACTAATGCTTGTCATAGCTATTCCTCCATCCTTATTATCATAATTAAATTATATCATAAAAATATAAAAAAAAGCTAGAAAGTAACGAACCTTCCTAACTTTTAAAAATATATTTACTGTATATTTTGTAGACTATCTATTTTCCTGATAAAAAACTAGATAGTTGGTTTTTTCAAACTGGCATCTGATTATCGTTATTTACATTAGCCATTATCATTATGGGGTTTTCCTTCCCCAGTATACTTTTTCTCTAATAGATGAATAAGATTTTTGCTTATCAATCATTAACCTCAATTTCTCCAGTTAATCAAAGCGGTTGTGTACCTATTAGATTTATTAAGAAAAATATTTCCGAGTTTTATTTTACTATAGGATTATTATCAGTAATACTATAGCACTTATTCTGGGAGTTTGCTTTCTCCAAAAAAGAAATACAAAACTAGGCCTGATAATTATTATAATTTGTGGTGATTGGAGCAGAATAAGCAATCTATAAAACAACAAATATCCTAATAATAAAATTACTCAGATCGGTTTTATTATAATAAGACATACTTAAGTAATCATTTAATTATTTTGAAATATGAATATTTTATGATAATAAAACACATAGAATATCCATAAGACAAAAGTCATTAAATAATCACTGTCATATTGTCCTATTATAAAAATATAGAATAATAAAACTATTAGGAGGTATCATTTTACAGATATACAAATTCTGTTACAATACTACCTAGCTTATAAAACCATTATAACTAAAAAACACTATTTGTCAATAAGCAATGAAAAAAGTTATGAATTTTTCATAACTTCTGTGTAAACCTGATGTAATTGTTTCCCTATTTTTTGAATATCTCTTTCTTCAGCAACTTTGTAAGCTTTTTCTCCTAAATATGGTAATTCTTTATTCAATATCATTTTTATTTTCTTTTCAAATTCATCTATATCTTTGGCTTTATAGGTATTTACTCCATCTTCTAACCATTCACTGAAAACGGGAATATCTCTTATTAAAGAAGGGGTTTTACAGGCACAAGCTTCAATTATTGGAATTCCTTCTGTTTCTTCAAGTGTTGGAAATAAATATAAGTCACAGCCATTCATAGCTTCTACTATTTTCTTTTGTTCTACATATCCAGCAAATAATAAGTTATCTCTTTTGGTTGTAACTGCTTCTCTTATCTTTTTAGGAGAGGCAGAAAGTGGACTATATCCAAACCAGATAAATTTATATTCAGGTAATCTTTTAGCAAGTTCTACAAAATCTAGTATTCCTTTCCTTTCTATATATAAACCTACACCAATAATTACTTTTTCATCCTCTTTTATATTATATTTTTTACGGAATTGATCTCTTAATTCTTTTTCCTTTTTAAACTTATCTAATTCTATGCCATTTGAAATAGCATATATTTTTTTACTGATTCCATATCCTTCTAATAATCTTTTTGAATATGGAGTTGGGGTTATAATAACATCTCCTAGGGAATAGCACTTGATAATCCATTTTTTAAATAAGGGTGCAATCTGTTTTGAAAAAATAAAGCTATTTCTGAAATCTTCTTCTGTTGAATGAGCATGATAAACTACTTTTTTACCTTTCTTATGAGCTTTTTTGGCAAGAGCATAAGATTTAGGTCCATAATAATTAATATGAACAATATCATAATCATCTTTGACATTAGTAGTATATTCTATGCCTTCATATTCTAAGGCTCTCATTTGATGTTTAATAGCTTTCCCTAAGCCACTTTTAGAGAATAGTTTTTCTCCTTCTGTGTATAATAATACTTTCATCTTCATCACCATTTTCATTATATCTTTTCTTAACTTAAAAAACAAGTTAAGTGAAAATTTGCATTAAAAAAACCGTTTTAATAACGGTTTTATTTCAAATGGTGTCCGCGAGGCGACTCGAACGCCTGACCGATCGCTTAGAAGGCGATTGCTCTATCCAGCTGAGCTACGCAGACATATATCAACTGACAGATAAAATTATACAACAAAAGCACTTGAAATACAAGTGCTTTTTATTGTTTTTTAATTGATTTTATTATTTCTAGCAACATATTTAAGTTTTTTATGATTGATTTCAAACATTACCATATTTACATCATAACTAGCAAAGACAGAGTATGCGATGGTATTTAATAATTTTTCTTCTGAATTATTATTCTCATCAATTAAATAGGAATTAAAATTTAAAAATAAAACATTAGCTTCTTCTTTATAATTGAGTAATTCTGTATGAATGTTTTCTAGACTAATTAAATTTTCTTCTGTTTTTTTTAATTCTTCTATAATAATTTCTATTTTTTCTCTTTGATCATTACTATACTTAGTAATGGGAACATAATACTTATTATTTTTATCTAAATAATATAATACTACTTTTGTTATTTGATTTCTATCTGTCCAATTATGTATTTCATTAATACCTAGATCCTTAGTTAATTCTTTATACCATTCTTTTCCTTCTACTAAATATGTTATTTTATCTATTCCTTCTACTTCTAATAATGAATAAGTTAGTCCACTTACTAATTGTTTTTCGGAGTTTGTATTTAATATTTTCTTAGTAAAATCTATGATTAATTCTTCTTTATCTATATTTATTGATATTACTTTTGTATCTTTTGGTATATAGCCTTGTAAAGACTTTGGTAAGTCTTTGTTTCCTATTGTTAGATAATTAATAATATTTTTTATTCTTTTTTTTAATTCTTTTTCTTTTCTAGGTATTTCTGTTTTTACTAAGTAATTATCTTCATTTACTAAATAAATTGACTCTGTTGGAAGAGTTATTTTTTCCTCTATTTCTAAGTTGGTTCTTACTACCTTATTATTTTTTAAAGATGTCATAGGAATGGTATAAATTGTTAGAATTGTAAATATAATCATGGTGGTTACCCATAGTTTTCTTAAAGTTTTTTCTTTCACTATTCTTCACCTATCTTAGAATATGAAAAAACGTACTATTTTAGTACGTTTATATAGATAATTCCTTTAGTTTTATTAGTTCTACAACAGCACTTGCTCGACCATTTACTCCTAGTTTTTGCATTACATTAGAAATATGATTTCGAACTGTTTTTTCACTGATCTTTAATTCATTTGCTATAGATTTTGTAGTGTAATTATCTATTAATAACATATATATTTCTTTTTCTCTTGGAGTTAAAATATTATTCATTCTTTATCACCTAAAGTATTGTATGAGTTTTTTTATTTATGTTGTAGTCTTTTACCTATCATTTATTTTGGAATTTTACTGTAATATTCATTTTAGTATCATATTCTTTTTGAATTAATCTCATAATTTGATTAGCTAGTGTTGTATCATGTTTATCACTTATACATACTACAGTGGCATTACTATTATCTATCTTAGTAAAACAATCTATAGCTAGTTCTTTTTTTATTTTTTTCTCATAGTTTTCTTCTTTTCCTTGAACTTCATTTAGATATTTTAATTGTTCATAGATATTGTTTTTTTCTTCTGTAGTTAGATTATTACTTGTTAGTTGTTCTTGTAGTATTTCTACTTTTTCTAATCTTTCTTCTTGTAAATTTACTCTCATAGCAACTAAAGAATTAGCTTCTTCTATTTTTTCATTATTTACTTCTTTAGTTTCTGTTTTTGTTTTTTCTATGGTTTCTAAAATATCATTAGGCATTGTAATATAATATACTCCTAATATAAGTATTAAACTAAAGAGTGTTAGAAACCATAGATTTTGCTTGTTCATATTTTTCCTCCATTCTTTATAATATATGAAGAAAAAAAATAAAATATTCTTTTCGAATATTTTATTATTTTACATTTTTTAATCTTTCTAGCGCTTTCATTAATCCTAATTTTCCATAAGGATATGTTAAAGATCCTTGGAGATAAGCAATATATGGTTCTCTTATAGGTCCATCACATGATAATTCAATAGATGATCCTTGGGTAAATGAACCACTTGCCATAATTATTTTATCTTCATATCCTGGCATATCTGATGGTTCTACTAGAGCATTTGAGTCAATTGCTGATCCTTCTTGAATTCCTCTGACAAATTCTATTAATTTATCTTTATCATGAAAGATAATGTTTTGTACAATATCTACTCTATCATCTTGATATTGAGGTTCTACTTCATAACCTAGTTTCTCACAGACTCTACTGGCTAAAATAGCTGTTTTTAAAGAAGCAGCAACTACACTAGGAGCCATATAAATACCTTGTAATAATTGTTTATTAATTCCTAGGGTTGGGCCTACTTCTCTTCCTTCTCCTGGAAGAGTTAATCTTTCTGCACATAATTCTACTAAGTCATGGCGACCAGCAATATAAGCTCCATTAGGAGCAATTCCTCCACCTAAATTTTTTATTAAACTTCCTACTATAATGTCTGCTCCTACAGAAGTTGGTTCGGAAGAGGAAACAAATTCACAATAACAGTTATCTACCATAATAATGATATTATTATCTATTTGTTTGATTTGTTTAACTATTCTACCTATTTTTTCTAAGCTAATACTTTTTCTAGTTGAATATCCTTTACTTCTTTGTATTTCAATTACTTTAACTTTATTATTTTTTAAATAATTAACTATTTTTTCACTATCAAAATCATCTTCTAATAAATCTATTTGTTCATATTTTACTCCGAAACTTTTTAGAGAACTAGGATTTTCTTTAATGCCAATTACTTCATCTAATGTATCATATGGTTTTCCACTAATACTTAGTAATGTATCGCCTGGTCTCAAAAGAGCAAAGAAGCAAACATTTAAAGCATGTGATCCAGATATAAATTGACTTCTTACTAGGGCATCTTCTGTTCCTAAAACATCTTTAAAGATATTCTCTATAGTTTCTCTTCCTAAATCATTATAACCATAACCTGTTGTTTCATGAAAACATGATTCTGTTACTTTATTTTTATGAAAACTAGCTAAAACTTTTAAACTATTGTAATTACAGGCTTCATCTATTTTTTGAAATTCTTCTAGACAATCATTTTCACATTCATGAACTAAGTCTTGTATTTCATTACTTATTCCTAACATATTATACATATTATAATTCCTTTCTATTAGTTGTATTTTCCTCCATCTACTTTAATAATGGTATCATTGATATAACTTGCTTTATTACTAGATAAGAAAACCACTACTTTGGCTATTTCTTCTGGTTCTCCAAATCTACCTAATAATATTTTTTTCTTTTCTTCTTTGATTTGATCAATACTTAACTCTTTATTCATATCTGTTTTTACCCATCCTGGACAGATACAATTAACTTGAATCATAGGAGCCATCTGTAAAGCAAAGTTATGGGTAAGAGATATTACTCCGGCTTTGGAAGCATCATAATCACAACTTTCGGGATAATAGGTATTAATGGCATTAGTAGAAGCAATATTGATTATTTTTCCTTTTTTTTGTTCTAACATGACTTTACCAACTGCTCTACTGCATAGATAAGTACCTATTAAGTTTACATCTAATACTCTTTTAAATTCTTTCATATTCTTATCTAATAATAAACTATCTCTAGACACACCAGCATTATTGACTAAAATATCAATACCACCAAATTTGTCTACTATTTCATTTACCATTTTTTCGACTTCTTCTTCTTTTGAGACATCGCATTGAATACTTATGGCATCTACTTGATAAGTATCTTTAATATAATCCGCTAGTTTTTCTGCTTCTTCTTGATGGTGACAATAATTAATAACTACATTTACACCTGCTTTGGCAAATTCTTCAACACAACTAGCTCCTATTCCCCTATTTCCTCCTGTTACTAAGGCAACTACTTTTTTCATGTTCTTACTCTCCTAACTGATAATACTCTATAAATTCATCTACTTCTGCTATTTCTTTTTGAACAAGTGTTGAGACTACTTTTTTATCCTTTATATAGATAATAGTTGGAGGAGTAATTTCACTTTCTGATAGATTTAATTGTTCTAATAAACTACTATATTTTCTTTCTTTTAATCGATGTACTTTATAATATTTAACTTTTTTCTTTTTTAATTCTTTTTCTATCTTTTGGCAACTTGAACAATCATTTTCTATGACTAAAAAAAGTACTTCATTTTCTTTTTCTATTATTCTTGTTAATTTAGGCGATACATCCAATCTATTATAAAAAATAAAAAATAATGGAATACTAAATACTAAGACAACTAGTAACCCAAATAAAAAACGATTTCTTAACATTATAAATTCTGGATCTTTCATAATACCCTCTTCTTTCTTTTCCTAAATTTATTTTACAATAAAAGAATAAAAAAAGAAAGAGACTATACTCTTTCTACTTTGGTTGTATAATTTTTAGTGTGTGTGACTTATATGGCATACACACTTTTCTTTCGTAAAAATATAAAAGACATATAAGTATAATTCCTGATACAATGTA
>CACZFH010000054.1 GCA_902780395.1 uncultured Erysipelotrichaceae bacterium | reverse complement strand
TTCGTAGCGATTCCAATCATCACCTTTAGTCTCTTGTTTAATAAAACCTTTCCCACATGGGCATTTAATTTTTTTAGTACTAATTGTTTCCCAACTCATTTAAACACCTCCAAATTCATTTAATATTATATCATATGTTTTTAATATTCTGATTTTTATATTTTGAATATCGTTCATAATCATAATTTAATGATCTTAATATTTTATAATACTCTGTAGAACTCATGTCGGTGTTTAAATTATCCATACTGCTTAACAAAGCATCAACATTAATATTATATTTAGATTTAGAAATCCAATTTTTAAATACATATCTTTTTTCTAAATGATTAAGTCCTGCAAGATTACATATACGATTTAAGTCTTTAGCAACTTTATCTATGTTATCTTGCTTTTTATATGCAGAACTTTTGAATTTTAGATCCTTAATATGCTTTTTCAAAAATTCTTTTTCTTTTTCCATAGTTCCCATAGATTGATATATTTTATAATTAGATAATATCTCATTACCAATCTTGGCATATAACTTATTAATTTGATTATTATAGTATTCTTTATTTTTATTAGCAGATGATGAACCATAGATAGCTGTTAATTCTTTTTGATGTTCTTCTAATAATTTTATATAACGAGCATATTTATATTTAGTAGAATCATGTAATAATATATATTCAATTATATTATTAAGCTGACCTTTATATGGACTCATATTTTTTGAATTATATTGTAATCTTCCTTTAGGTGGAAGTACCTCATATAAATTAAGTAGCATTTTATTTAAGTCTCTACGATACTTATCACCAAATAACTTTTGATTTTTAATTCTAGTTAATTCTGCAAGTGAAATGGATCCTGTAATGGACTTGAATTCTTCATCTCTTAATTTATAAAACTTTTCATTATCTATTAAATAATTACCTATATTGCTTTTTAATTTATAAATTAAATCATATGGAACTTTAGGATTAGAAATGGATTTATGATGTTCAAAAAAGTTAATATGTAAATGTGGATTATCAGTATTGCGATGCAAACTGCAGTACCACGTTACATTATTCATTTTGAATCCCATACCAGTTAATAATTGTGGCATTATATTTTTAGTAAGATTATAATAATCAACTTTAGTTATAAGACCATTGTTAATTGCAAACTCTGGTGGGAATGAAATAACAAGACTCCAAAGATAACCTTTAGAATCTAAATCATTCATATTAGATAAATCTTTTTTAGCATCTATATCACCATTACTAGACCAAGTAAATGACTCTTTATCTTCATAAAGATAAGAATCATTATTAGCAAACTGCATATAATCTTTTAAAATATCATATTCATCAATTGATGTAGCATCTGCTTTTTTCTTATCACTTATATAGCTGATTGTCTTGCCAACACTTTTCCTTAAATCGTTACAATGTTGGTACTTAACACGAACTACAATATTGGAACTACTCATTATCTAGCTCGTGCTTTTTACTGGACATCTTTCTTATATCTTTAAGTACCTCACGATGAGCAACTTCAGTTACAGGATGATCTATTATAGATAAACTTAATTCATCTTCAGTTTGTGGTATTTTTAATTGGTTCATAAAAATATCAGTTTGCTTGATAGACCATCTGCTATTAAACTCAATACGATTTATAACGACCATTAATTGTTTAAAAAATGAATCAAAACTTTTTTTAAATGCAATATCAAATAGTTCCATAAATTGTTCCTGACTATCGGTTAATTTATTAGTTTCCATTTTTTCTTTAATGGTACTATAAACGAACCTTGATATATTCATTTTATATTTTTCTGCTAGTAATTCAATTTCTTTTTTATCTTCAGGAGTGACTCGAATTGTAATTCTTTCTTCCTTCATTATTTAGTGTCCTTACTTATTAATAGATTTAGATTTTTAAGTACATATTCCTTAACTAACTTTTCTAATAACTCTTGTTGAGTTATCTTTTCTTTTTCAAGAATATTTTTAAAGGCATTGTTTAGATTATCATCTATTCTAAACTTAATAAAAGTACATCCATTATTATTAATATTATCACCTCCATAGTAAAAAACTTATGACACAAAATAGAGTCATTAATTTCAATGAAAAACAACGAAAAAAGGACACAACTTTAAGACTACTTTTTATCAGGATAAGTGTGGCTGACAAACAACTACCCAGTGGGTAGTTTAGCCCTAATTTAAAGGGTTTCCAAAGTTTTACTTTGTCATACATATTCTTAAATGTCTTACTTTTGTCTAACACCTTTAATACTGAAATCTTTAAAAATAGGGCATATTGTCTAACAAACGTTATAACAAATAAACTACCAAAACTGGGCTCTAGAGAACCTTTTTAAAAAGTTTTCTAAAACAAAAATATTGAAATAAGGAACCTTATGATGTCCTATATATCAATATCAAACTTAATATTAGTATTTATAATTTCATAATTATATTTATTTATAAGTACTTGTTGAACCTCAATCATAACAGGTTCTACAAGTTCTTCTTCCTTAACAATTTCCTTAACCTTATCAACTATTTCATCAATCGTAAAAGAACCTTTTCCAGTTTTATGGAGTACACTTGCAACTTGAAGTGCATAAGTTTCTATTAAACTATCTTCCGACTGGTTGTAATGGTTGGATTGGTTCATATCGTTGGTTTGGTTGTAATTCGAGATTTGGCTTATAATTTTTCCTCCTTGCTAAATCATTATCAATAATACTTTTAGGATCCTTTAAATCAGATCTGCTATATGTACAATTAGGAGTCATGAGCATGAAATGAACATGAATTCCTGTTGCACGACCTGACTGACCTATGGTTCCCAATTTGTCACCTGCTTTAACTATTTGACCTTCAGATACTACAATGGAATTATCAAGCATATGACCATAAGCAGTGTAGTATGTCACACCACTAACATCATGTTGTATTTTTACATAATTACCAAGACCATTAGCTTCATATCCAGTTTTATAAACTTTACCACCTGCAGATGCAACAATATCAGTTCCTGCTGGTGCCCATAAATCGATACCACTATGAAATGATTCCTCACCAGTAAATGGATCACTACGAGAACCAAATGGGGATGTAATTGTATAATTAACATTCATTCTAAATGGTGCAGTAAACTCTGAAACATCACCAACAGGTTCAGCAGATGGATCACCATTAGAACCATCTGCAATCAATAAAACTAATGCAATAATAAATAGTACCATAATAGCAGGTGAAAGTTTTAAAATTAAATATACTTTTTTTATGTCATTCATTAACGACCACCTGCATTACCAAATAAATCTTTTTCTTCTTCTCGTAAATGGATTTGAATTGGTAATCGAGTGTCCTGACTAATAACAAATAATCCCTGACCACGAGATGCAGTAGTTAAAAATTGAATCTCTGACTCGGACAGGTTCATCATTTTTTGAACTGCCTCAATTTCTTTTTGTCCCTGTGCCATGACCAAGATATAAGAACTATTATCTATAATAACCTGACCAAATCGTTCAATACCTTGAGAAGTAAAATCGATTAAGTTCTGCGAAATTATCCATAGTGAGCCATTATACTTACGAATTCTTTTTGCTGTCCTTTTTAAGAAATCAATACCATCTTTATTGTTAGGATCTATAAGTAAGTGTGCCTCATCACATACAAGAATTACTTGTTCGTTTCGGTCACGACTAATCTCATTCCAACACCAAGATAATATATTAAAGAATTGAGTTCTTAATATAGTTTCATCTGAATCAACAAGACTATGAATATCCAAAACAATAAAGTCTGATGAATTATCTACATTAATACTTGAATGACCATTAAAGATTCTAGCATCAGCACCAATAGTAGATTTCTTTAACATTGATGAAATCTTTTCTAATGACTCAATAACATTTCGTGCCTCTTTATTTGCTTTAGCTTGTTTCAATGTATCAACAACTTTGTCGTATAAATCTTGCATTATAGGGTAGTCTTCACTTGATAATTTAGATAGGTCAGTATCAAAATCTATGTTCTTATCTTTATATACTTCTATAAGTATTTCTTCAATTTTAGTTAACTCATAAGCAGTTAAATCTTGTAAGTAATATTTTATAAAAGTTCTAAAAGTTTGAAAGTGTCTTGATAAATCATTGTTAATAGTTTTTTTCTCATCCTCTGAATCATCAGCACCTTTTCTAACTTCAAGTGGATTTATAATTCCATGAGAACCAGTACCACAATCAATCCAAGTTCCGTTAATATTTTCACATAAATCCTTATATTCTCGTTCAGGATCTATAACAATAACTTTAGAACCACGACACCAGTTACCACGAATAAGTTTTTTAATCAGAGTAGATTTACCTGATCCTGACTTACCAATAATAACTGCATTTGAATTGTTCCTTTTACTAGTTCTTTTCCATAAATCAAAGAATAATAAACTTCCTAATGAATCAGTACCAATCATCATAGCATCGCCATCATCCTGTAAAGTTTGAAAAATAAATGGGAATGATGATGCAGTAGTCATCATAGGAATTGGAAGTCCAAATTCTTTTTCTAAATCTCTATATAAAGTAGGCATACACATTTTTAATGATCGTTCTTGTTCGAACATTAAATCAGTACCACCCATACCATAAGCAGAGAGTGTAGTCTTTAATTCTTTCTTGGCTCTTTCCATATTCTCTTTAGAATCACCATAACATAAAAAATTGACCGTCAATAATGAGAACTTCTCATGTTCACGATCAATTCTATTTACTAGCTGTACATAATCATCTAACTGATTATTTAACACAACTTCATCATTATAATTATTAGTATTCATTAGTTTTGATTTAACCTCTGACATACTTTTCTTTAAGGTATTGCTGATATCAAGAGCATCCATAGGGGAAATTGTCATAACCATACGAGTATGATTAACATTAGCAACTGCACCTAACCATGCAACACCAACAATAGATGGGTATGTTCGAAGTGTCACAACACTTACATAAGCATCACCCAACATTATATCCTTTTCATTGAATTTTAAGCCATTTGGGGCGATTTTCTCTTTAAATGAACGAGTTATACCTGTGGCATCCTTTTTAAAGATGTCGAGCGATGTGACAGGGTTTAAAATAATATATAATAAGTCTCGCCATTCTTCACTAGATACTCGTTCACTATGTAATCCAATAGAGATGAATTCTTGAATTAAATCATTTAGTTTTTGATTTAATATTTGCTCATTCTCAGAATCTTCTTCCATGATCAAATAGAATTCACGATTAACAACCCATTTCTTATTATTTAGATCTTGGACAAAATTATAATCTTCTTCCAATAATTTAATTTTATTTTTATTATTTTCTGATTTAATTTTAGATCCTAATAGATTTAAATTATCATCAAGATTAATAGGTTTATCCACACTAAAAATCTTAACAGGGTAGTCTATTGAATTAAGAACTTTTTTAAGTTCTGCTACTTTAATTTTTTGTTCTTCATCAAATAATAAGTGTAAGTTAATGGAACCAATTTTTATTCCACCAACAATTCTATTGTTATCCAAATAAACTAAATTATTCCATACATCTTGAAATGGAATAAAATCTGCTATTGTTTTTGGAAGTTTAGATTTTTTCTTAAACATCTATATCCCTCCCAATATTAAGCATTATCTTTGCAATTTCAGTAGAACACTTATCATTTTTAATATTATTTCTTTTTATTTCATTTAAGCGATTATCCATATTAATGAGAAGTCTAATATAATTAGACATGGTCATTTTATTTTTATAAGCATTTTTTCTTAATATTTGTTTTTCTTTTTTATCTAACCTTAAAGTTAGATGAGTATTATATAACTTCAATCTATTATTATTTATAGATCAATCCTCCTTATTAGTTATCTTTTCCAGGTGTTCTAAAACACCTGAATAATCATAAGTGCGAAGTATCCCATTATTAAGCAGAGCAACTGGAATCAATTTATAATCATAACAAAGAGTTCCATCTATCTGTCTTAATATTCTTGATTTTTTTAATGCTTTTAAAATACCATTATCTTTTATTTCAGGATCTAAAAAAACATGACCATTATCAAGATAGGCATCTTTTAAATCAATAGTTACTTCGATTTCTTGTTTTTTATTTGAAATGGTTAGTTTCATTCTCTTACTTTGATAAGTAGAAACATTAACAAACCATAATGTATTTTTATATTTTAATCTTTTTCGTTTATCTATAAATCATCCCCCTTATATATGAACATCAAAGACATATCCATAATTAGCTTTAGTATCTTTGATAAGTTCAATCATTTTGCTTTCATCTTTATAAAGTTGAGATAATTTATAAGCGACTTCATCAGCAATTCTTATGTCATCAGTATAAACACAAAACATACCATTTTCTGAATCATAGTTTAATTTACTATTTAATGTCTTTGATACTTTTCCTAAATAATCATAAAAGGCATCATTATAGCAATGACCATCACCATAAGGCGAATTGCTTTTAATTTCTTCGTTCCAATCATACCAATACTCACTTTGATCTAATGAAACTGAAAACTGCCCATTTTCAAAATCATGTATTCTAAATGGACTAATTAATTTATTAAACCAAGTTTCATATTTCTTGTATTCTTTTTCTTTATATAAAACATCAGAAAGGAATAGTTCTTCATCACGATCTTTGTTTACTTCTTCAAGATAATCACCAATAGCATCATAACGAGTAGAACCCATATCTTTTCTAATTCCTTCGTATTCCTGTAGAATGCTCATCTTTTTCATCCCTCCATTTTTCTTCTTCTCGTGAACATCTACTAGATATTATACACGAGCATATTGTAAATAAAAAAACGAATAGTAAAAATACTATTCCTAAAATCTTTCCTAACATAATTCCTCCATAAAAAAAGATTAGCATTTGCTAA
>CACZFH010000053.1 GCA_902780395.1 uncultured Erysipelotrichaceae bacterium | reverse complement strand
TCTGTATTATAATTGATAAATATGAATTGTTTATGAATTCACTTATATAATACCAAAAAAAGCATTAAAAATCCACACATTTTTAATACCTTTTCTTCGTTTGTATAATATTTTTATTTATTCTTCCTCTTTATATTTTTCATCATACTCTCTTTGTGCTTCTACCGCCTCTAAAAAAGCAAGTTTTGCTTCTTCTGCTGCAAGCAATGACAAAGCTATACAATCTCCTGCATATTCAAGTTCATTATCAATATAATTTGATAATTTTTCCTTATCTCTTGCTTCTTTTCTATCTTGTATTTTTTCTTTTGCCACATCCATATTTAGTCTTGCTTTTAATAATTCTGATGATATTTTACTTTTAGATCTATCAGAAGCAATTCTATAGTTTTCTTTTAATGCTTCAACATTGCTTTTTGTATCTTCTATCTTTTCATCTAGTTTGTCCTTTGCTTCTAATCCAACTATTGCAACTGTTTCTGCTGAATCCTTTATTTTTTCATTTAATTCCTTCATTTTTTTACTTAAATTTTCCATTTTTTCTTGTTTACTCATAATAATCCTCTCCTTTTAATTATAATTTATTTATTTTTTTATAGTAACCTATAAAACATTTTAAAAACTATCTATTATTTTATTAATAACCTGTGTTGTATAGCAATCTGGCATTTTTATTTCTTTACTTTGTAAATCTTTATTAAATAGCAGATCTTGTTCAAATTCTTCTATTAAATTCCCACCTAAATTTGACATTTTCTTATCTAGTTCATTTATCATGTAAGAGCATTCTTTTAGTTCATCAAATATATTTTCTGGCAGTTCTTTTGGATATTTGTATTTTATTTTATGTTCTAAGCTAGCCCAAAAATCCATTGCTATAGTTCTTATTTGAATTTCGACCTTAACCTCAGAAATTCCATATGCAAAACTTACAGGTACTAAAGCAATTATATGGAAACTTGAATATCCATTCTCTTTAGGATTTTTGATATAATCTTTTTTCTTTATAATTGTTATATCTATTGAATTTTCAAACATTTCTATCATTTTGTAAATATCAGGAATAAAGGAACATATTATTCTTATACCTGCTATATCATTAATATTTTCAACTATACTTTTATATGTAATTGGATATCCTCTCTTTCTACATTTTCTTATTATACTTTCTGGTGTTTTTATTCTTGATTCTATATGTTCAATAGGATTATAATTATACAACATTCTAAACTCATCAGAAATTATTTTTATTTTTGTTTCCATTTCTTTTAATGCTGACTCATACATAAGTGTTATTCTCTTAAGTTGTTGTTCCTTCTCTCGTATTAATTCAACATCACTTGTTTCTTTATTATCATCATCCATCCTTTTCCTCCTATTTTTTTCTTCCTCTATATTCCTTTATTTATTTTACCCAATTATATATTATAAAAATGAATTAATTATGAACAAAAAAATCCCATAAGTTTTTAACTTATAGAATTTTTTATATTTTTATAGAGGCAAATCTTTTTTATCAAACTTGATTATACCAATAATATATGTAACAATTCCTATTGCAAATAATATTGCTAATCCTACCATATAATCATTAGTTCCATTCAACATAGAATTAACATTAAAGAATGATATGATTGATGCATAATTAAAATAATTCATTGCTTCAATTCTTATTGCTGATGGAATTACCTTTTCTCCGAATAGCCCTAAAATTGAACAAACTAGGAAAAACATTGTTAGACCTCCACCTACACTTATTGAATTTTTCTCTCTGTTAAATATTGCAGATGATAAATAACAAATTCCACTAACTGCAAACATTACAAAAAATGCACCTATATTAAACTTTATCATTTCTTCTATTGTAATTGTTATCTCTGAATCTTTAATTATTTCCATACATACAATACTTGTTGTACAAATGCACACATACATTAATAAAACTGCTAAAATTAAATATATCATTTGCGTAATTGTTACTTTTGATCTTTTAGTTGGTGTAGATAATATATATGCCATAGAACCAGAATCAACTTGTCCTGCTAATAATCCATTTGCAGTCATTATTACAAATATCATAGGTAATAATAAACCTGCTATTCTAAACAAAATATTTCCTACAACAAGTCCATAAACATCTAAGTCCTTTATTTCTAATATAGCATCTTCTACATCATCTGGTAATTGCTCAATAAGGCTCTTTGATATTGAATCTAGTGCTTCTTCTTTAGTAGTTCCATTTTCAATTTTATTATTATAATCATCTATCGCTGTAGAAGCTATATCTTTAGCTGTTTTTGAATCTTCTTCACTATTTTCTTTAATTGCTTCTTCATAAACTGAATTTGTTACATAGTTTTTAGCCATTTTTTGTATTTCTTCTTCATTTGTATTTTCTCCATTTTTATATTTATCTAAAATCTCTTTTGCTAATTCTTTTGATTTCTGTGCAGTTTCTTCATCATTATCTTTTATAGCCTCATCATACACTCCATCTACAATCTTATCATATAATGCCTCTATAGTTTTCGTTCTTAATTCTTCTTTGCTACTTGCTAATGTACTTTCTGCTGAACTTAAAGCAGATTTTGAAGTGCTTATTTTCTTTTCGGCAGCTGTTATCTGGCTTTGTCCTTGACTTAATTTTGTATCTATTGTCCCAATACCACTCTTTACTTTTTCCAAATTAGTTTTAGCCTCTGAAATTCCAGTTTCATACTGGCTAATTCCAGCTTCTAATTGTGCTTTTTTATCTTTTAAATCTTTTAACTGTGCATCCAAAGCTGTTTTAGTTTGTTCATCTGCTTGTTCATAAGATTGATTAATTTGTGTAATTCCAGCATTTACTGTATTTAAATTTTCTTTCAATTCAGACATTTCTTTTTCTGATTTTGCAATTCCTTCTTCTAATTGTTTTTGTGTTGATTGTAGTTCTGTTTTCTGACTTTCAGCTTCCGTTTTACTCGAATTATATGTAGATTTGCTTGATGCAAGCTCACTTTCTCCAGAAGAAAGTTTACTTTTAGAACTTGCTATTTCCGTTTCTCCATCTCTGATTTTTTTAATTGCATCTTTAAATTCTTCGGAAAAGTCAGCATATTCTTCTTCATTTGCCTCTCCTGATATTGCTCTTTCTAAAATATCGGTCATTTCTTTATATTTATCTAATGTTTTTGTATATACATCATAAGTTTTTTGATAACTATCTGCTGATTTATACTGAATATCTGCTTGCTTATCTGAATCTTCAAATAAATCTTCTAAAGAACCTCTTATCTTATTCACATTTAGGTTTCCTAAAATTAATATAACAACAGCAACTATAAAACAAGATGCAAATGTTACAATGATCCATCTCGTAAAATTCGCTTTTATTGATTGTTTAAATAATGGTTTACTAAACATATTTTTTCTCCTTTTCTTATGAGTTACTTTCTAAATTTAATTTTTCTTTAAAATATTTTTCCAAATCATATTTTACTTCTCTAATAAATTTCACATTATATTTTGAAAGTTCTTGCATTAACATTTTTATTTGTTCTTCTTGTATTCTTATTGTTACCTGATTATAATCTTCTTGTTTTCTAACAAATTCATAATTTGACATAGTTACAAATTTTTTATAGTCTTCTTTGTTTGCAAATTCTATTTTATATAGTTTTAAATTTGAATTTCTTAAAGTTTCCATATCTGCTATATCTAATATTTTCCCATTCATAATAAGCCCAACTTTATCTGAATATGCTTCTAATTCTTCAAACATGTGGCTACTCATAAGTATTGTTTTTCCTTTTTTATGTTCTTCTGCCACAATGTTCATAAAACTATCTCTCATAAGAGGATCTAATCCAGTTGTAGGTTCATCAAAAAATAATATTTCAGGATCATGCATTAATGCTAAAACTATAGCAAGTTTTTGTTTCATTCCTTTACTCATCGATCTTGGATTTCCTCTAACATCTAGTTGAAGATTTTTTATAAGTGAATTAGCATAAGATAAATCTTTAACACCCAAAAATTCTGCTTGCGATTTTATGACATCTGTTCCACTTTTTAAATCTGGGAATGCAATTTCTCCAGGTATATATCCAATGTATTTCATCAATTTTTCTGAATCTTTCCATGGATTTAATCCCTTAATAGTTATTTTTCCTTTATCTGGTTTTGAAAAGCCTAGTAAATGCCTTATAGTAGTGGTTTTTCCTGCTCCATTTGTTCCAACAAAGCCAAACATTTCTCCCTTTTCAATATTGAAAGATATATCAAATATTCCTTTTGAATTCCCATAATCTTTAGTTACATTTTGTACTTCTATATAGCTCATTTATGCACCTCCTCATAAGTTCTATCTTCTTTATAGAACTTCATAAAATATTCTTGAAGAGATACTCTTGTTTCGGTCATGTTTATTACTCCTGAATTTCCTAGTAAATGTATTAACTCATTTGTATAATCTTCATCTATACTTATTGTTACACTTGATGTATCTTGAATTTTCTCCACTATTTCAATATTTGGAATAGCTTTTAACTGATTACAGAAAATTTCTAATTCACTATTATTTTCAAAGTATAAATTATATATCTTAATTTTGTTATGTTTTAAGTCATTTGTAACAAATTTATCTACTATTTTTCCATCCTTTATTATAGAAATTCTATCACATGTAGCATCTACTTCTGAAAATATATGACTAGATAACAGAATTGTTTTTCCTCTCTTTTTTTCATCTATAATAAATTGTATAAAAACTTCTTGCATAACTGGATCTAATCCACTTGTTGGTTCATCTAAAATTAATATTTCTGGATCATGCATAAAAGCAGTTACTATTGCTAATTTCCTTTTTTGTCCTAAACTCATACTCTTTAAATCTCCTGAACTATCTAGTTCAAATTGCTTAATTAACTTTTTAGTTAGTGTATCATCTTTTATATGTCTTAACTCTTTCATCATTTTTAAAAATTCATCACCTGTTAGCCCTTCTGGCAGAGCAATTTCTCCAGGTAAATACCCTATTTTCTCTAGTAGCTTATAGTAATTTTTAAATGTATCTTTTCCTAATATTTGTGTCTTTCCTTTATCTGGCTTTGAAAATCCCATTAGATGTCTAATTGTCGTACTTTTTCCTGCTCCATTTGGGCCTAAAAAGCCATATACTTCGCCTTTTTGGGCAGAAAGATTAACATCAAATACACCTCTGCCTAATCCATAATCCTTTGTTAAATTTTTGACAGAAATTACTTCCATTTTACTTTTGTTCCTTTCCTAGTGTTTAAAGCTGATTATTTCAAGTATAAATATTATTCTAATTTCTATTTATACTACAAAAAAATGAATTAATTATGAACAAATTAACTCATTTTAAATTTATTATTTCTTTAATTTTTCTTTGCTTTCTGCTATTCTATATTTTAATTTCATTTTCATTTCTGGGAATGCATGTATTAATCTCCTATGTAAAATTGATTTTTTCTCTAATATATCTTTTACTTTTCTAGTCAAATCTTCTGCTATTTCTTCTGTTATTTCTTCCGTATTATCTTTAATTTTCTTACTGGTTATATTTACATTGCTTATTATATTAAAAGATACAATATTATCAATAAAAAATATTACTAATAAAGTTATACATATAATATTCAAAGTTACATTTGGTATTTTTTCAATCACATCAAAGAAAAATGGATTTGACACATACATAATAAATAATCCCAATAATCCAAATGGAATCATTGTTCTTAAACAAATTCTTCCGTTTATATTAAATTTTCTTTGACTATAATCCCACCATCTTGCATGGAATATTTTTTCCATAAAGTAACTTGTAAGATATTCCAATATAGAACATATAACTATGCCCATTATAAATAATGCAATTGGATCATTAATATATTTTTGTAATAATAATGTTATTAGAATTGCACCATGTCCATATATAGGACAATATGGACCTATTAGAAATCCTCTATTTATAAACTTCTTTTTTTCTATCAATTTACATACTACTTCCATAATCCAGCCAAAAATAGAATAGATAAAGAATAGTAATATATAAGGTTCAATAGTTTGCCACATTATTCATCACCTTTTAGAATATTTCTTTTACATTTTTTATAAATATTATATCTTCTATAATATCTAAAATTGAAGATACGATCATCATAACACCTATTGTAACTACAACCGCACCTGAATTCATTGTTACATACATTCCTAGGATGAACATTATAACTGATAAAATTAAGCTAAATTTCCATATATTTAAACTTAAATTTTTTAATTTTATTGATAAACTTGCTCTTATTATTGAACTATATATAATCCATATTCCTATTATTACTCTAAAAACAGATCCAATAGTTCCACTATGTGCTATTGTTACTATTCCTATAATGACTGCTAGTATGCCATAAACTAAATCATAATTATACAAATCATATTTTCCTTTTGCAGATAAATAATTTATTGTCTTATATATACCTGTACATATAAAAATTAAGCCCAATATCCAAGAAACAAATGTTACTGTTCCCTCTGGATTTGCAATTAATATTATACCTAATATCACAAATATGACTGACTCTAATATTGAAATCCATCCACTTTTCTTGAATATTTTTTCAATATAACCCATAAATTACTCCTCCTCTTCTTTTACTATTTCTGTTTTTTCTTCATTTCTATTGTTTTCTATTCCTTGAATTTTTACATTTACACTTATTACTTCAAATCCTGTCATCGTTTCTACATCGTTTTTTATTTTATCTTGTATTTGCTTTGCAAGTTCTGGAATTTTAGCACCATACTTTATAATTATGCCAACATCAACAGTTACTTCTTTATCTTTAATTTCAACCTTTACACCTTTTCCGATATTCTTTTTACCTAATGCTTCTGAAATTCCTCCAGCAAAACCAGTAGCCACTTTTGCAACTCCTTCAATGTCTTGAATTGCCATACCTGCCATAACTGATATAACATCTTCTGATATTTGTATGTTGTTTACTTCTTCATTTTTTATTTCATTCTCTTCCATATCAAATCCTCCTATTTTTATAATTTTGAGTATTATATATTATAAAAATGAATTAATTATGAACTCTTATATAAAATTTTTATTATTTATTTTCTTCTACAACTATTGAAATTCCTTCTCCCATATTAGGATATTTTATAGAATAACAATTATCTATAGTTATTAGTGATAACAATATTATACATATTATTATTTTAGTTCTTTTCATAATTTTTTGAATTTTCCTTTCTAAAAATGGCGCGACAATATATACACACAGAGCTCCTCCTAAACCGAAAAATGCACTACATTCAAAACAAATTCTTCCATTTAAGTTTAAAAACACTCCCGTATAATCCCAATATCTTAATCCTGATACTAATTCTATATACCATGATGTCATATATTCAATAATACTACATACTATAACTATTATTATAAATGTTAAAACTGGATTTTTTAGTATTTCTCTAAATTTTTTAAATCTTGTTAATAAAATTATTATTGTACATCCCCATCCATAAATAGGCAACCATGGACCGTGTAATGTACCTCTGTTTACTAACATTCCATCTCTAAACAAATATAATGATACTTCCCATATCCAACCAATAAAAGAAAATATAAAGAAAAATAATATAATTGATGATATTTCATATTTTTTATTATAATCTATCTTTATTCTTTTTCGTTCTGCTTCATATATATCTGGATATTTTTCTAAATCGTTTATTTCAAATAACTTATAATCATTTAATAATTCATATTTATATTTCTTATTTTTTATATAATCCTCTCTTAAAGTTTCATACAATACTGTGTATGTCGATGTATAATATGGCGATACAT
Organism: uncultured Erysipelotrichaceae bacterium; assembly: GCA_902780395.1. GTDB lineage: Bacteria > Bacillota_I > Bacilli_A > RF39 > UBA660 > UBA3789. The sequence continues at coordinate 5,483 of CACZFH010000053.1, read as the reverse complement.
ATACTCCTAAAATTCCAAAGGTAATATATTGTAAAATGCTCCATCCTAAAAAAGATACATCTAGTTTAAAGGCTTGTAGTTTATTTCCGTTCATCATTTCTTCAGACATTTTTATAGCATCTTCGGCTGATATTGATGTATTTTCTGCAATAATATATGTAACCATCTTATAAGAATAATTTTTTATAATTCCACCAACAATTGTAAGATTCCATAAAAACTTTTTTATTTCTATCAATAATAATGTTTTTACAGAGTTTAAATATCTTCCATTTTTAAATGCGTATGTTATTCTTTTTATTCTAGTTTTCTTATAATTTATACTTTCTAAATAGATTCTACTTTCACTTATTCTAATCGGATATACTAAAAATACTCTTATAAGAAATCCTAACATTGATGCAATTATGAGAATAATGCTTCTTACGGCTTCCTTATTTTCATAATTCATAATCGAATTAATTGTATTTTGTAATTGTTGTTGACCTTTTGTAAGTATATTAAATGTTGTATAAATTGCCCCTTTTGTAACATTATGTTTTTCGTTATAGTCATTTATAATTCCTGTTACATTACCTGTAAATATTTGTGATATTATTTTATTTACTATTTCATTTGCAATATGATCTTGATTATTTTCTTCACTTTCATTTTGATTTACGATATGTTCATATAAAGTTTTCAAGTTTGAAAAGCCATCATTATTTAACATATATCTTCCAATTGCCAAAGACATAAACAAACCTAAAAATAGTAATGTCCATAAATTATTTTTTAATGTTTTCTTTCCTTTTCTCTTAATTTCCTTTATATTCCACATCTAACCACCCTTTTATTTCAATAATTATAATATTTTAAGCATTATATAAGCAAAAGGAGCTATATACATCATACTATCAATTCTATCTAAAACTCCACCATGTCCAGGTATCATTTTCCCATAATTAATAGAATTGTTGTGTAAATAATTTTATAATAAGAATATATATAACCAAAATGAGCAACAATTAAAGTATATATTATTGCCACTAAAACAGCACCTATAACACCTGTTATACACCCCTCTATAGACTTATTGGGACTTATCTTGCTCAACTTATGTTTTCCGATTTTTTTTCCAATTATATATGCAAATATATCTGTTCCCCATGATGCTATAATGAAGTACCAAATTAAAATTTGTCCTTTATCTAAACTCCTTATTAATGTCATAAAAAATAATGAGAATACTATATATATAATGCCAAATATGGTATATATCATGTCGTTCATATTAGTTTTCATATTGCTAATTATAACTTGTAAGAAACCTAATGATAATATTATAGGAAGTATTAAAATAAGTATGTATTGTTTAATCTCAATTGAATCTATGCTAAAAAATATATGTTCCAATAATATTAACAAACAAGAACTATATCCAATCCACTTTATAGGTTTTATTCCTTTTTTAGAAATTGCAATAAAATATTCTTTCATAGCCAAAATCGCAATAATAGTTGTAAAAACATCTATTATATATAATTTGATTTCCACATGTTAATATTAATCCCACTACTGGAATACCTATTATTGCCATCACAACTCTCTTCTTATCCATATTAACTCCTTACTAATATTTCTTATATAAAATTAAATTCTTTTTCAGTAATATTAGTGTTATTTTTATATGATTTCACACTATATTCTTTAATATCTACAAATGTTTCTCCATCAATTTGTAATGCTGTAGGGCGATCAAATTGTACCTTTATATCCTTTCCTGTTATTACTTTTACAACATCAGAATGTTTTATATGTTCTCCTTCAAATATAGAAGGGAATATACTAAGTGTTTTTAACTTGCCTGAATCATGCATAATAACCAGTGAAACAATACCTTCTTCATTTAGTCTATCTTGATTAGGAGCTGACATCATACCTCCACCATAGTATCTTCCATTCATTGTAGCAGCAATCCAAACCTTTTTAAAATTATATTCTTTTCCATCTGCATAGATTTTAGCATTTGTTGGTTTATAGTGAAATAATAGTCCTTTGATTGCAATTGAAGTATAATTTACTGGTTTATTTGATTTGGCTTTCAATCTATCTCCTTCTTCGCAACAATATCCATCTATTCCATATCCAATTCCATTTAAAAATTTATAATTTTCTCCATTTACAGTAACAGTCGGTAAATTCTTTAGATATTCATTAATCAAAATTAAACCATTATCATTAAGTTCATTATCTTTTACATCATTAGAAAAATCATTTCCTGTTCCTGTAGGATAATAATAAATGTTATATTTGGATTCTATTCCTTCATTATTATTTATAAATTTATTGATTGTACCATCTCCCCCACATATTATGATATTTGTATCTTTAACATTTTCCTCGAAAAATTTTGAATAGTCTTTAATTTGAGTTATATCATAAAAGTACAATTCTTTATCATTTAAAATTTCTTTTAAACTCTCTGCTCTCTTTTTTCCATTATTGTTTGCTGACAATGGATTATATAAAACATAATATTTTCCCATATTCTCATTTCCCTTCTACATATATTTCTTCATTATTTCCTATATTTTTGTCTGTGTTTGTTATTATCATTTCTATTTCTTTAAATAATTTTAAATTTGCTTCTTGTAATGTTATATTATCAATTTTAAACGGTTGTCCAAATTCAATTTTTAAGTTCTTGCTTCTAAACTTATATTCTCCTGTTATTCCAAAAGGAACAATATAAGCATTGGTTCTTTGAGCTAATTCAATTGCTCCAGGTTTAAATGGTAACAATAAATTTTCTGTTTTATTTCTAGTACCTTCTGGAAATATCCCTATTGCACCATTATTTTTTAGAATTGCTAATGTTAATTTTAAGGTTTTATGATTGACTTTTGTTCTATCTACTGGTAAACAACCTATCTTCTTGAACATCCAGCCTATCTTTTTATTATCAAAGCATTCTTTTTTAGCCAAAAAATGTATTTCTCTATCTGTAGAAATAAAAACTAAGCATGGATCAAATAAATTTTTATGATTCCCTGCTATNNNNAATATTAAGTTGAAAATTCTTTTACAAAATCTATAAAATTTATTATTTTTGCTAGACATTTTGGCTCTCCATTTCTATATATTTTGTTTTGTAATTTTATAATAATATTATGAACTAAATATGAATTGTCTTGTTTGTCTAAATAATTAAAAGCGAACAGAATTTAAAATGCTTAAATTCATATTCGCTTTTTATTATCTTTTTATTTTATTTGTAGTTGTTTTTTCAAAATCTTTATCTCTTATCTCTACTCTCGAAATATGCTTATAAGCTGGTAATTCTTTCGTATTTTTTGCAATATCTTTTTTTAATTGTTCTTCTACATTATCAAATTTCAATTCTTCAATTTTTTCCTTATTTAAGAAAACTTCCGCACAAAGAGAAACCTCTTCTCCATTATTATCTTTGTCAGATTTAACAATTGCATCTGCTATATATGGAATCTTATAAATATAATTTTCTATTTCTTCTGGATAAACATTTTTACCATTTTTTAATACTATAATATTTTTCTTTCTTCCATTAATAATCAACTGCCCTTTTTCATTAAACCTTCCATAATCTTCTGTATTAAACCATCCTTCTTTTAATACTCTATTTGTTTTTTCTGGATCTTTGTAATATCCCATCATTACAATATCACCTTTAACACAAATTTCTCCATCACCATTTTCATTTATGTTTTGAAATTTAATCTCTGCACAAGGCAATAATATTCCTGCTGTCGATGGATCGTTGAAATCATCCATATTTACACTTACAAGTGGAGAGCATTCTGTAATTCCATATCCAGCAATTAAAGGAATTCCTATATCATTAAAAAATTTTCCTATTTCATATCTTATAGGAGCTCCTCCTGCTACTATTTTTCTTAAATTTCCACCAAAGGCTTCATGTATTGATTTAAAAAATGTTTTTCTTTTGTCTATTCCAATCTTTCTTAAAAAATTGCTTAATACAATTAAAAATCTTAAACCAGATGCTTTTCCTGATTTTTCTGCATTGTTCCATATATTTTTGTAAAAGATTTCAGCAAATGCTGGAACTAAATATATATAATCTGGTTTATATAATTGTAAATTTTTTAATACATTCTTTAAGCTATCATTTATACATATTGTTACATGTTTATGAATAGCAACCAATAGACCTGACACTGCTTCATAAGTGTGATGATATGGTAATACTGATAAACATTTTGTATATACTGTTGATACTTGAAGTCCATAATATACACTACTTACTAAATTGTGTTCTGAAAGCATAACACCTTTTGCTATTCCAGTTGTACCTGATGTATAAACCAACATTTTTAACCCATTTATATCTTCATGTATAATACTTATATATTCTTTATTTCCTTTTTGAAGTTCTTTTCTTCCTTTTTCCATAAAAATTCTATACGATAAAACATTTCCATTATCTTTTTCATTGTCAAATCCTATAAAATATTTTATCTTTGGTAAATCTTCTTTTAATTGGTTTATATGTTTTTCATATTTTTTTGAAAAAAATAAAACTTCACTATCGCTATTTTTTAAAATATAGACTATTTCTTCATAAGTAAGCTCTTTATCTATTGGAACAAATACACCATTACTTTGAAGTGCTGTCAAATATACTGTTATCCATTCATAACTATTTTCTCCTATAACAGCTATATGTTTATCATTCATATTAATTGTTGTTAAAGCTGTTCCCAATTTATTTATATCATCTTGAAATTCTTTATATTTAACTTTTATAATATTCTTTGTTTCTTTATCTTTATACTCAAATGCTATATTGTTTCCAGCTTCCTTAACAGCAAGGTTTATCATATCTTTTATAGTATTTATTTTTGGTTTCCTTAACAGCAAGGTTTATCATATCTTTTATAGTATTTATTTTTGGTACTTCATAATAAGTTAATTTTTGCTTTTTCATTTCTATCCCCTTTTTATATTTGTTTTTTTGTCATTCTATATTTCTTTAAATTAAATACATATATATAGACCAAAAATGAAAGAATGTTCCTAGTAAACAGAAGACATGAAATATACAATGCATATATTTCTTCTTTGAACCTAATCCATATAATACTGAACCAATAGTGTACATTACTCCACCTAATATCATAAATAATAATCCTTCATGACCAGCATTATTAATTAATTCTGGTATTCCAATTAAAATAGACCATCCATTTATTACATGACATATAGTTGCAATTACTTTATATTTATCAACATTTATTGCTGTAAAAACTATTCCTATTATTGTAAAAGCACCAATAACTCCAAATAATATCCAGCCTTTTGCTCCACCTACGCCTAATAGTGATACTGGTATATAAGTTCCGAAAACTAATAAAAATACATTACAATGATCTATAACTCTTAATACTTTTTTTCCTTCCAAATTTGGAGATAATGCATGATATATACATGACATTGTATAT
>CACZFH010000052.1 GCA_902780395.1 uncultured Erysipelotrichaceae bacterium | reverse complement strand
CTTTCTAACTTTTTTAGGTTTTATATTGTGAGCGGGACTGGCGATTAAATATCCATCTTTTTCAAGATAATTAAAGAATGCTCTTAGTGCTCTTGCATGCCAATATATAAAAAAAGTAGCATCACTGCTACATTTCATTCTTAAATGGCAGGGGATGAGAGAATCGAACTCCCAACAGTGGTTTTGGAGACCATTATTATACCATTTAACTAATCCCCTAAATAAATGGACAAAAAGAGTATAACATAAAAAGCTATATTTTTGCAACTATTAAAAAATATATGTCTTTTTTTGTATGAAAGGTTGTAAAAGATTTATTAAGTTTATATAATAAAAATATAATAGAGGTGACTTATGAAAATATTAAAAAAGTTGAGAGTGGTAATTGTAATATTGGGAATGTTATTCTTTCTATTGTGTGCCATAATAATCATAAAAGAATATAAAGACATAAGAACAGAAGAAAAATTAGAAAATGAAATCATTAAAATTGAAAAGCAAATGACTATAAAAAATATTGATGCTGGAAAAGAATCAATTGATACTGGTAAATTAATAACAACAGGTGAGTATAAAAAGGTAGAAGAAGCTTTTAAAAAGTATAGTCAAGTTTATTACAAGCAAGCTAAAAATATTCATCAAAACTATAAAGACATTCTAGATAATGATGTTGAAAAAGTTGAAAATATTGAGCAAGAAAAGCCAGATTTCGAAAATACTACATCTGAATTAAAAACACTAAAAGAAATGATTGAACAAGAAAATAAAAATTATGAAGAATTAATATCAACTAGTACAATAACATCTTTCATAGAAAAAGCAACAGAAAGATATTATGTAAATTACTACAAAGAAAATATTAATAGTTTGAAAAGAAAATCTTTTTCTAAAAGCATAAAAAAAGAATTAAATAATAGTTTGGAATTAATTAATGCCAAAATAGAATTGATTAATTTTCTAAAGAATAATAAAGACTGGGAAATAATAGATAATAAGATTCAATATGAAGATGAAGAATTTCAAAAAGAATATGAATTATATTTAGATAATATTCAAATAATCAATAAAAATAACAAGTAGGAGGAAACATGAAGACAGTTGTTATTACAGGAAGTGCTAGAGGACTAGGCTTTGAAATGGCTAAAGTATTTCGAAAGAATCATTTCAATGTTGTTCTTAGTGATTTAAGTGAAGAAAACCTTTTGAAAGCTAGAGATTTATTATTAGAAATAAATAGTGATGCAAAAGTTTCTTATCATATATGTAATGTTACAAAAGAAGAAGATATAAAACAATTAGTCCAATTTGCTATCAATGAATTTAATGCAATTGATATTTGGATTAATAATGCTGGAGTAAATCAACCAGATTTACCGATTTGGGAATTAGAAGATAATGATATAAAACTAATTCTAGATATAGATTTAAAAGGAGCAATTCTAGGTTCAAAATATGCTATTAAAGAGATGATCAAGGAAAAAAAAGGAGCTATCTATAATATTGAGGGTTATGGAAGTAATGATGCTAAAATGTTAGGATTATCATTATATGGGACAGCCAAAAGAGGAGTAACCTATTTTACTGAAGCTTTAGCCAAAGAATGTTCTACTACAAATAATAATATAATAATTGGAAAATTATCTCCAGGAATTATGATTACAGACTTTATTACAAATGCTCTTGCTAATAAAGAAAAAATAGAATTATCTGAAAAGACAAAAAAAGTATATAATATTTTAGGAGATTATCCAGATGTAGTAGCAAATTACCTAGTTGAAAAAATGATTAAAAATCGAAAGAATAATGTAAAGATTAATTGGCTTCCTAATTGGAAAGCCGCATGGCGATTTATGACAGCCGGATTTAATAAAAGAGACTTTTTCCAAGAAAAAAAATAAGAGAACATTTTCTCTTATTTTTTATGACCATAATTTAATTCATTATTTACAACAAATGATTTCTTTGGATTAAAAGCATCCAATGTTCCAACAAGAGGATTAATAATAACATCACCATTTAAAGTAAAAGGATCTTCTAAATGATTAAAAGAAACTAATTCCTTATCAGATACTCCAAAGTATTGAGCAGCAACTGCAACTTTATCATTAGGAGAAGAACGATAGACAAGATCAGTATCTAAATCACAATAATCTAAATAATACTTAAAACGAGCTAAACCATTAATTATACTATCTGCCACAATACTTGGATTAGATGCCCCTGTACCAAATGAAATAGTTACAAAGCTCGTTAAAAAGCTTGGATTGATAATTTCTTCAGTTTTTGTTGGTATAATGCCTCTCTTATTATCTTCACCATTTCCTCTAAAACCAATTTTTCCATTAGATAGTTCTTTCACACTAAAACCATTTTGCAAAAAAGAAGCATACATAGCTAAAGCTAAAGAATCAGACTGACCTAAACGAGCATTATCAAAAGGAGCAAAAATCATGGTATGGTCTCCTCCACAATATTGCATATCCAATGTTACAACAACACTATTATCAATATTTATTTCATTTCCTAAATGAGAAATATTATAATGAATTCCTTTTTCTTCTAAGCGCTTACAAACTGCTTCAAAAAAAGAATCACTACATTCATGATCATTAATAATAATAGAAAGATCATTAATAGAGCTTATAGGAACATCAAAATTAGAAGGAAAAGTAGCTTGTAAACCATTATCTTCATAATTTGATATATTATCCTCCATGATAGAATCCATAATATCACCTCATAATAAGTATATAGAAAAAGAAATATAAAGTCAAAATATAGAAGAAATATTAAATAAAAAAATACTATTATGAAAAATAATAAAAAAATGATAAAATAGAAAAGAAGGTGATGAAATGAATTTTGAAATAGAAGATTTAGAAAAGACTTCTAAAAAGAAAATAAAAATTAAGAGACAAATATTATTAACTTACGTTTCAATTTTTTTCTTTATCATTTCATGCACATTAGTAATGGTATATTATTTACTACAAAATAATCTGGAAAAACCAAAGCAATCAGAAGCAACACCAACAGAACCAATCCAGATAAAAAAAATACAGATTATAGATGAAGATAGTAATGATAGGCCTATAGCAGTCATGATAGATAATAATATTGGGGATAATACGCACGCAGGACTACAAGATTCCTATATAAACTATGAAATCATTGTTGAAGGTGGTTTAACAAGAATTATGGCTATATATAAGGATAGAGATGTAGAACTAATTGGTCCAGTAAGAAGTTCTAGACATTACTTTTTGGATTATTCATTAGAACAAGATGCAATATATACTCATTATGGCTGGAGCCCTTATGCTGAAAATAATATAAAATCACTTCATGTAAATAATATAAATGGAATGATAGATAGTGAGCCATTTACGAGAGATAAGAATATTCCATCACCCCATAACGTTTTTACGTCAACAAATAAAATTAAGTCTTATGCTGAAAAGAAAAATTATTCTTTAACATCTAATAATTGGCGATTATTAAACTATAGTGTAGAAGAAGTTGAACTACCAAATAACTCTTCTGAAGAAGATGATAGTATTTTAGCTAATCAAATTTCAATAGATTATTCTTACAGTGAGAATAGAAGCTATACATATGATAGTGAAAATAATTATTATTTAAGATATAGTAATGGCAAAGAACATATTGATAAGATCAGCAATAATCAATTACACTATAAAAATATAGTTATTATGAAAGTGGCAAATAAAACAATTGACTCAGAAGGAAGACAAGATTTAGATACAGTTGGTATGGGAGAAGGATATTACATAACAAATGGATATGCCAAACCAATTAGTTGGAGTAAAACAACAAGATCTTCAAAAACAAAGTATATATATAAGGATGGAACAGAAGTAATAGTAAATGATGGAAATACATTTATTCAAATTATACCAATTTCAAGTAATTTAATAATAGAATAGGAGGAATAATATGAAAGTAGGTTTATTTGGAACAGGAGCTTATGGATTAGCTCTATCAAGTATATTAATTCACAATCATTGTGAAGTAACTATGTGGACAAAGTTTGAGAAAGAAAGAGATGACTTATTAAAAACAAGAAAGAATGAAGCTTTAATACCCGGTTTTACCATTGATAAAAGTATAAAGATAACATGTGATGTAGAGGAGTGTATTAAGGATAAAGAATTATTAATAATAGCTCTTCCTGCAGCTTTTGTAGATTCACTTTGTCAAGAGATGGAACCATTTATTGATGGTAATCATATAGTGATTGCTACCAAAGGAATAGAACAAGGAACAGGATTATTTATGCATGAAGTATTAAAAAAGCATTTAAATACAAATAGTATTGCCGTAATAAGCGGGCCATCATTTGCAATAGATTTAGTAACAAAGATGCCAGCAGGATTATCAGTTGCAAGTAAAAGTCCAGAAACAATATTGCTTACCAAAAAAGCATTACAAAATAATTATATAAAGTTAAGAGATACCAATGACATTACAGGAGTAGAAATATGTGGTTCTATTAAGAATGTAATTGCCTTAGCAGCTGGTATGTTAGATGGATTAAAAGCTAATGACTCTACCAAAGCAATGCTAATAGCAGAAGCTATGCATGATATGGAAGCTATATTAGATGCTTTTGATTGCAATAAGAGAACTGTACTATCTTTTGCTGGAATAGGAGATTTATTGCTAACATGTACATCCGTAAAAAGTAGAAACTTTCGTTTAGGAAAGTTAATTGGAGAAAAACCAAGTCGAGAAGAAGTAGATGCTTTCCTATCAACTACTACTGTAGAAGGATACTATACACTAGAATCTATTTATCAATTATTAAAAGACAAAGAAGTAACAATACCAATTATAGATTTAATATATGAAATAGCGGTTCAAGGAAAAGATCCCGAATTACTATTAGCATTCTTAGTTTTTAAATCATAAAAGAAAAAGTATGTTATACTATAAGTGAGAAGTTAGGAGAAATACCATGAATTCATTTATTGAGAAAATAATTAAGTCTTCATTGTTAGGATCGATTGGATTGATAATTCTAGGAACTTTGCTATTCCTATATTCAGAATTGACAATTGTATCTATATCTTATGTAGTTGGTGGATTATTAGTAGCAATTGGAGTATTAGCTTTAATAAAGTTTGTTAATAATCTAAACAAAAATATAAAAAATGAATTAGATATTATTTATGGAATAGGAACAGTAATATTAGGAATTATTGTTATAAGTAATCCAAAGGCAATTGCCAGCATTATTCCATTTGTTTTAGGAATTATTATCATTATTAATAGTTCAGCAAAATTACAATATAGTTTAGAACTAAGAAAAACAAAGAATGAGCTATGGACATCCACTATGATAATAGCTATATTCACATTAACTTGTGGAATCTTTCTAGTATTTAATCCTTTTAGTGGAGCAGAGTTTTTAACAAAAGTAGTAGGTGTTATCTTATTTACATATGGTATATTAGATTTGATATCCTCTCTTAGAATAAGAAAAACCTTCATCAATTTTCAAAAAACAATAAAAGATAATACTATAAAAGATGCCGAGGTAATAGAAGACCATACGATAGATAAAAAGAAAGAAAAGGGGGATGAAAAATGATTTCGTATTATCCTTATATATTAGGAATCATTGATACCTTAAATGATTGGAATGAAAAACTAAACAGTTTTTCTGCTGAACACCTAGATAATGCAGGAGTTGGAACAGCAGTAGTAATTGGAATTTTTATAATATCAGCTTGGGTTATTTCAGCATTAAATAAAAAATAAAAAATGTAAAAGCCAAAAAAATGGCTTTTTTTAATTGTAAAAATAATGTATAATAAAAAAGACGAGGGAAAAATCATGAATATTGAAAAGTTAGAAATAGGGAAAAGGTATTCGATCCATGGCTACAAACACGATGGAAAAATACATAGAACCTGGGATGAAGCAGTACTTTTGGAGATTCATGAGGACTATCTAATATTTGGCAACGAAAGAACAAAAGTAACAGAATCTGATGGAAGAACATGGAGAACAAAAGAACCTGCAGTACTGTATTTCTTCTATAAAAATTGGTATAATATCATAGGACAATATAAAACAAACGGAATATACTATTATTGTAATATGGCTTCACCATTTATTATAGAAGAAGATACAATCAAGTATATAGATTATGATTTGGACCTAAGAGTATTTCCAGATGGAAGCTTCAAAGTTTTAGATAGAGGAGAATATAAATATCATAAAGGTTTAATGAAATATCCGGAATCTATCGATAAAATATTGAAATTCGAATTAACAAATTTAATTAATATGGTAAAACAGAAAGAAATATCATTTAGACCAGGAGAAGTAGAAAAATATTGTAATCTATATAGTAAAATAAAAGGTAAGAATCATTAATTCTTATTTTTTTTATAGAAAAAATAAGAAAAAAAAGCATAATAATTAAAAAAATAAATACAATTTAAAAAAAAGTTTAAAAAAAATTAAATTTATTAAAATGTTGATATTAAAAGAAAGTGGGAAACAACCTAACGTGGTGTTCCTAAAAAAAATTGATTTTTTTTGTTGACAATTAAATTTTGATTTGATATATTAAATGAGCAACTTGCAAGAAAAACTGTAAAATTCAAAAAAAGCATTGACAAAAAAAGTTTTTCTATTAATCATTGAAAAATAAAAAAATGATAAAAAACAAGTTGTGTAAAATAATGTACAAATCGTTGTAAAAAAAAGTTTAAAAAAATTTAAATTTATGCTTGACTTTACTTTTTAGATTTGATATATTATTGGTGCAGCTCACAAAAGAGCAGCAAATGATCTTTGAAAACTAAGCAAAACGTCAATTTTGAGTAGCTAGGAAAAATTGAAACAAACTAAAATAAATAAATTTTATTGAGAGTTTGATCCTGGCTCAGGATGAACGCTGGCGGCATGCCTAAGACATGCAAGTCGAACGAAGTGGCCCAATGAAGAGAGCGAGCTTGCTCAATCTTGGATTTGGATTCCCACTTAGTGGCGCAAGGGTGAGTAACACGTGGGTAATCTGCCTTCGAGTCTGGAATAACAGTTAGAAATGATTGCTAATGCCGGATAATATGGAGAACGATACGTCATTCTTTATTAAAAGGGGCCTTTAAAGCCTCGCTTGAAGATGAGCCTGCGCCGTATTAGCTTGTTGGTGGGGTAAAGGCCTACCAAGGCAACGATGCGTAGCCGACCTGAGAGGGTGATCGGCCACACTGGGACTGAGACACGGCCCAGACTCCTACGGGAGACAGCAGTTAGGA
>CACZFH010000051.1 GCA_902780395.1 uncultured Erysipelotrichaceae bacterium | reverse complement strand
AATCATATTGATTACTCCTTTCTCAAGGAGCATATTATACTACATACTGACATTTTCAAAAAACGATACAACATGACATTATCATAAAATGATTACAAAGAAAAGAACTAGATATTGAAAAAAAATCAATTTAGTGGTATAATATAGCTCGTAAATGGAAATATCATGCAAATTGAGGGGTAGATATGGATATACAAGTTTTAAAAGAATACATTGAGAGTATATTGGGTGATACTACAAAAGTCTTCATTATTGGACATAATCAACCAGATTTAGATTCATTAGGATCAGCAATAGGTATGTATGAACTGATGAGATATTTAGGAAAAGAAGCCTACATTATTGTAGATGATGACAAAAAATACCTAGAAGCAGGAGTAAGAAAATTACTGATAGATACAGTAAGAAGAAAAAGAGAAGCACAAGAAAAATCGCCATTTATTCAAAAAAATAAGTATATAAAAGAGGCTGATAAATCTTCTTTAGTAATTATTGTAGATAATAATAATATTGATAGAATCAGCATCAAAGATGTTCTAAACTTATGTGGTCATACAATTATAATAGATCATCATAAGATTAATGGTAAAACTTACCAATCAGATTATAATTATATTGATAAATCATCTTCATCTGCAAGTGAAATAGTTGAATTACTACTTACTGCTTTTAATTATAAATATAGTAGTGCTACCGCAACAGCTCTATTAGCTGGAATGCATTTAGATACAGATAGATTTCAAGCTCAAGATAGAATATCAGATAGAACATGTGAAGTTTGGTATAGATTAGTTCATGATCAAAAAGCAGACAGAATGTATGTAAAGAAACTATTTGAACAAAAATTTGAAAAAGCCTGTGCTAGAGGTTTACTAAAATATAATAGAGATGGTAATAAAAAAAATACAGAAATTGTTTCAGAAATGATTTATGATGATAAAGGCATGCCTGTCGGTATTATAACAGTATCTTATACAAGAGACAAGTTTAATCCAGAACAAATTTATGACTCAGTCGATATCGCTAAAGCAGCCGAAGATATGTTAAACGAGGGGCCAGCCAATATTTCAGTTGTAATGGGATTTATAAAAGAAAATGAATTACAAATATCATTAAGGAACACCCTTAAACCAATTAGTGCCGGAAGTATTATGGAAAAAGTTGGTGGTGGGGGAGATGAAGCTAAAGCTGCAAGTCAAATAATAATTGAAGATGGTAATAAAATAGAAAAAATTGAATTTATAGAAAAAACAATAAGACAAATCATAAAAGAAGAACTTGCAGAGAATTATTTAAGTGCTGCAAAAGTTGAGTCTATAGGACCAGAACCAAAAAAAATAAATGTTTATAAAAGATAAAATTTTAACAATTTTATCTTTTTTTTTCGAATAATAAAATAGGAGGTGATAATATTACATTTCAATATCGTTATAGAAAACAAATAATAATAGCAATTCTAACTATTATTCTAGCATCAATAATAATCATATACTTTTTCATATATAAAAAGCCAAAAGAAATAAAAAAGAAAGATGAAGTCATAATAGATAGAAAAATTGAAAAAGAAGAATCAGCAAAGATGGTTCAAATAGACATAAAAGGGCAAGTACTATCTCCAGGACTCTATTCATTAGATGAAAATTCAAGAATCATGGACCAAACAACTCCAAATATGATACAAGGAATAAGCGGGATATTTGAAAGAAATCCTTTGATTTCAAATGGAATATAGCCTTTTCTAAATTTTAATTGATTTAGGAAAGGCTCTTTTTTTATGCTCGGATTTAAAGAAAGCAAGAAGTGAGGCATTATAATTTAATAGTGAAATTTTTATATGTTGCAGTTGATTGGAGAGTTTAATGAAAAAATTATTGTATGTCTTATCATATAAATTCATATATAATCATACAAAATCATATAAAATTATTGTAAATTTTTAAATAAAAATATATAATATAAGATGTAAAGATATAAGTCCAAAGGAGAGAAAATTATGGATTCTGTTGATAAGAATGAAGAGAAGTGGGTAGGCATCGAAGAGGCTGCTAATCATCTTGGAGTAAACAAAGATACTATAAGAAATTGGATAAAAAAAGAAAATGGAATACCAGCTCATAAAATAGGAAAGCTATGGAAGTTCAAATTATCCGAACTCGATGAGTGGGTAAAAAGTGGAAAAAGTGCTATTGAGTAATAATAGTAAAAGATGGTAAATCATAGTAAAAGATAGTAAATCATAGTAAAAAATGGAGGAGATTGAAAATGGCAAGTAACCGTGAAAGAGAAGAATTACATAAAGCAATATGGTCTATTGCTGATGATTTAAGAGGTTCTGTTGATGGATGGGACTTTAAGCAATACATATTAGGTATTATGTTTTATAGATACATATCAGAAAACATAGCAAACTACATAAATGAAGGAGAAAGAAAAGCAGGTGATACTACTTTTGATTATGCTAAATTAAAAGATAGCGAGGCTGAATGTGAAAGAGCTAATCTTGTCAAAGAAAAAGGCTTCTTTATACGTCCATCAGAATTATTTTGTAATGTAATAAAATCAGCAAAAAGTGATAGTGCTACATTCACTGATGTTGAAGGAAAAACTAAAAACGTAAAAGATAACTTAAATGAATATTTAGAAATGATATTTAATAATATCGAAAACTCTGCGAAAGGTGCAGAGAGTGAAGACGACTTTGCAGGACTATTTGATGATATTGATGTTAATAGTAATAAACTAGGTGCAACAGTTACAAAAAGAAATGAAAAACTTGTAAAGATTTTAGATGGAATAGCTGGTATTAAGTTAGGAAATTATCAAGATAACAATATAGATGCATTTGGTGATGCCTATGAGTTCTTAATGTCAATGTATGCATCTAATGCTGGAAAATCAGGTGGAGAGTTTTATACGCCTCAAGAAGTAAGTGAATTATTAACAAGACTTGCTATTGTTGGGAAAACGTCTGTTAATAAGGTGTATGACCCTGCGTGTGGTTCTGGATCACTTTTGTTAAAGTCTGCAAAAATTTTGGGAAAAGATAATGTTAGAAATGGTTTCTTCGGACAAGAGATAAACTTAACAACATATAACCTTTGTAGAATAAATATGTTTTTACATGATATCGATTATGATAAATTTAATATTGCTTGTGAAGATACTTTAGTTTCTCCTCAACACTGGGATGATGAGCCATTTGAAGTTATAGTTTCAAATCCACCATACTCTATAAAATGGGCGGGAGATGATAATGCAGTCTTAATAAATGATCCAAGATATTCTCCTGCTGGAGTTTTAGCACCAAAGTCAAAAGCAGATTTTGCATTCATAATGCATTCATTGTCTTGGTTAGCAACAAATGGAACAGCATCAATAGTATGTTTCCCTGGTATTTTATATAGAGGTGGTGCTGAACAAAAGATTAGAAAATATTTAATTGATAATAATTTTGTTGATTGCATTATTCAGCTACCAGATAATTTATTTTTTGGAACTGGTATTGCAACTTGTATAATGGTATTAAAGAAAAGCAAAAAAGATAATAGTACACTATTTATTGATGCTTCAAAAGATTGTATAAAAGTTGGAAATAATAATAAACTTACTGAAAATAATATTATAGATATAGTTAAGGTATTTGAAGAAAGAAAAGATGTTGAATACACAGCAAAATTAGTATCAAACAAGGAAATTGAAGAAAATGATTATATATTATCTGTATCGACATATGTGGAACAAGAAGATACAAAGGAACAAATAGATATTGATGTACTAAATAAAGAAATAGATGAAATAGTTGAAAAAGAGCAAACACTTCGCGATGAAATAAAGAAAAGTATTGAAGAAATCGAGGTGTAAGTTATGATTAAAATTGAAAAAACAATCAAAGACTTATGTCCTAATGGTGTAGTATTTAAAAAATTGAAAAGTTTGGTTAATTTTACAAATGGTAAAGGACATGAAAAAGTTGTTGAGGAAAATGGTAAGTACATTTTAATAACTTCAAAAGCTATCTCAACTGATATGCAACAAGTTAGAAGAACTAACAAAATTCTAACGCCATTAAATAAGGATGATATTACTATGGTTATGAGTGATTTGCCAAATGGTAGAGCACTAGCTAAATGTTTTATAATAGATGCAGAAGAAACATATACTTTAAATCAAAGAGTCTGTGGCTTAAAAGTAATTAATACAAATGAAATATTACCTAAATATCTATATTACGTACTAAATCGAAATACTCAACTATTAAAATATGATAATGGTGTTGACCAGACAAATTTAAAAAAGGATGACATACTAAACATAAACATAGCTGTACCTCCTATAGATGCACAACGTGAGATAATTAAAATTTTGGATAATTTTACTTTATTATTAAAAACTCTATCGGAAGAGTTGAATGCTAGAATTATGCAATATGAATTTTATAAAAATTGTTTATTAGAACCTAAAAAAAATTATAAAAAGATTAGTATGAAAGATATATGTAGTATTATTACAAAACAAACAGGATTCGATTATTCCGCAACAATAAAACCATCATTAGTTCAAACCAATAGTAATGAGACTCTTTCTTTTATTCAAAACAAAGATTTTAATGGTAGGTCATTTAATTACAATACCGATTATTATATTCCCAAAAGTGTTGCATCTAAATTTCCTAAAATAACATTGGATCAGCCATCAATATTATTTTCAATATCTGGAAAAATAGGAAATGTTGGATTATTTATGAATAAAGAGAAAGCATTTATTGGTGGTGCAATATGTATTTGTAAGTTAGAAGAAGATATTGAATTATTACCTGAATATATAATGTATTATGCCCAATCAAAATATGGTCAAAAATATTTGTTTAAAAATATAAAAGCAGCATCTCATCTTAATATAACGGTAGAAGCTATAAGAGAGTTGGAAATCTATTATCCGTCTATTGAGGAACAAAAAAGGATAGTTAACATCTTAAATAGTTTTGATACGCTTTGTAATGATATATATGATGGATTGCCTGCTGAAATAGAAAAAAGGCAAAAACAATATGAATACTATAGAGATAAGTTATTAAATTTTAAGGAGGCTGAAGTAAATGAGTAAGTATAATATAGTTTTAGAAACATCTAATTCTACTGTTGTAGCAGAGTATCAGCCAGAGCAAAAAAGATCAGAGGCATATCAAAGCGAGGCGGCATTAGAAAAAGAATTTATTAGAATGCTTACCGAACAAGGATATGAATATTTAACTATAAATGATTCAGATGCTCTTATTAATAACCTTCGCACTCAATTAGAATTATTAAATGATTATAAATTTAGTGAAAACGAATGGACTAGGTTCTTTAATAATAATATTGCTAATAACAATGAAGGAATAGTTGAGAAAACTAGAAAAATCCAAGAAGACCACATTCAAGTACTAAAAAAAGATGATGGAACAAGTAGAAATATTTATTTATTAGATAAGAAAAATATTCATAACAATAGACTACAAGTTATTAATCAATATGTAGAGAATGATGGTAACTATGATAATAGATATGATGTTTCTGTTTTGGTTAATGGACTACCTCTTGTTCATATAGAATTAAAAAGAAGAGGAGTAGCACTAAAAGAGGCATTTAATCAAATAAATAGATATCAAAGAGATTCATTCTGGGCTGGTAGTGGCTTATATGAGTATGTGCAAATATTTGTAATTTCAAATGGTACAAACACAAAGTATTATTCTAATACTACAAGAGAAAGCCATATTAAAGAGCAAGTATCTTCAAAGAGTAAAAGTAAGAAGACAAGCAACAGCTTTGAATTTACTTCTTATTGGGCAGATGCAACTAATAAACCAATAAATGATTTAGTTGATTTTACTAGAACATTCTTTTCAAAGCACACTTTATTAAACATATTAACTAAATATTGTGTGTTTACATCGGAAGAATTGTTACTTGTAATGAGACCATATCAAATCGTAGCAACTGAAAGAATTTTAAATAAAATTGAAGTATCATCAAATTATAAGATGATGGGAACTTTAGATGCTGGTGGCTATATCTGGCATACAACAGGTTCTGGAAAGACACTTACTTCATTTAAAACTGCACAACTTGCAAGTAAATTAGATTATATAGATAAAGTATTATTTGTTGTTGATAGAAAAGACCTAGACTATCAAACAATGAGAGAATACGATAGATTTGAAAAAGGTGCTGCTAATGGTAATAGAAATACAAAAATATTACAAAAGCAAATAGAAGATGATAATACTAGAATTATTGTTACTACAATTCAAAAGTTAAGTGAGTTTGTTAAGAGAAATCCGACACACCCTGCATTTCAAAAACATTTGGTTCTAATATTTGATGAATGCCATAGATCCCAATTTGGAGATATGCATAAATTAATAGTTAAGAACTTTAAGAATTATCACTTATTTGGGTTT
This sequence comes from uncultured Erysipelotrichaceae bacterium, assembly GCA_902780395.1. Lineage (GTDB taxonomy): Bacteria > Bacillota_I > Bacilli_A > RF39 > UBA660 > UBA3789. The sequence goes on along the minus strand of CACZFH010000051.1, from coordinate 4,194 downwards.
ACTGGAACTCCTATATTTGCTAAAAATGCAACAAATAAATCTAATCCTGACTTCTGTACAACAGAGCAGGCATTTGGAGATAAGCTACATACATATACAATTGTTGATGCTATTAATGATGGTAACGTTCTTCCTTTTAGAATAGACTATGTTAATACGGTTAAAAGAAAAGAAGGAATGACTGATAAAGAAGTCCAAGCCATAAATACAGAAGAGGCACTATCATCACATGAAAGAGTAAGTAAAGTTGTAGAATATATAATAGAGCATTTCGACCAGAAGACTAAACGTAACTCTTTCTATGACTTAAAAGGTCAAAGATTAAATGGTTTCAATTCCATGTTTGCTGTAGCATCTATTCCTATGGCAAAGAAATACTATCTAGAATTTAAAAAGCAATTAGAAGAAAAACAAAAGGACTTAACAATTGCTACAATTTATTCCTTCGCTGCAAACGAAGAAGATACTGCTGATGGTATTTTAGATGATGAAGGATTTGAAACAGAGTTATTGGATCAAAGCTCTAGAGAATTTTTAGACTTTGCTATAAAAGAATATAATAAGAAGTTTAAGACTAACTTCTCATCAGAGGGTAATGGGTTCCAGGATTATTACAAAGACTTATCCGATAAAGTAAAACATAGAGAAATAGATTTATTAATTGTTGTTAATATGTTCCTTACTGGATTTGATGCAACAACACTTAATACTTTATGGGTAGATAAGAACTTGAAACAACATGGATTGATTCAAGCATATTCAAGAACAAATAGAATATTAAACTCTGTTAAGTCTTATGGAAATATAGTATGCTTTAGAGATTTACAACAACAAACCAATGATGCCATCGCTTTATTTGGAGATAAAAATGCAACTGGAATAGTTTTATTAAAATCTTATGAAGATTACTATTATGGCTATGAAGATGATAAAGGCAGAAAGCAAATGGGCTATGAAGAAAGAATAGCATTGCTACTTCAAAAGTATCCATTGGGAGAACAAATTATAGGGGAGTCAGCTAAAAAGGACTTTATAGTTTCAATGGGTAATATCCTAAGATTAAGAAACATACTATCATCATTTGATAAGTTCCAAGGTATGGAGATATTAAGTGAAAGAGACTTCCAAGATTATATAGGTACTTATACAGACCTATACGAGGAGTTCAAACCTAAACCAGGAGAAAGTGAAAGCATCAAGGATGATTTAGTATTTGAAATGGAACTTGTAAAGCAAGTAGAAGTAAACATTGATTATATTTTAATGCTTGTTTCCAAGTACCATCAATCTAACTGTACTGATAAAGAAATACTTGGTTCTATTGATAAAGCAATTAAGTCTTGGACTAAATTTGTAAGAGAACAAAAGGAACAAGACTTAAAAGCATTAATAGAAGATGAAAACCTAAATGAAGAAGAAACTAGAAAGTTTATTGAAAACTCATTTAGAGATGGACAAGTTAAAACTACAGGAACAGATATAGAAAAAATCCTACCACCTATGAGAAGATTTGGTGGCGGAAATAGAAATGAAAGAAAACAAACAATTATAGAAAAGGTACTAAAATTCTTTGAAAAGTACTTCGGATTAAGCATTTAAGGATAATTAGACTACGTTGGGTAAATAAACCTAATGTAGTCTTTTTTTATTTGGAGTGAACAAGTAATTTGCACCTAGTTGCAAAAAAAGACATAATTCGACAAATTATTACATTATATTCGCATTTAGTTGCAATTATAAAAAATATAAATAAATTACTTTGCACCTATTGACAAATAAATAATAAAAGAATATAATAATTGCAGAAATGAACAAAAGGAGAGGTAAAAATGCAAAAAGATGATATTTTGAATACTAAACTAGATGATGTAGACCTAAAAACCAAAATTAAAGGCTTTATTGAGGTGGCTAAACAGGGACACAGCAATAAAGAAGATGCTTTAGATTTCTACCAAATGGCATCTAAAAAAATTAATGAGTATAGAATAACATCAATGGAACTAAGACGTGTTATAAGTAGTTGGGGAGAAGATGTTGATGATCCAAGAGGTATTTATAAAGCAATAGTTTCACAATATAACACAAAAGAAGAAGCAATCGCCGACCAGGAAAGAATGAGAAAAGAAATGAGAGAATGGATGAAATTAGGCGATGAGCTTGATGCTATTAGAAATCAACACAAAAATTTTAATAAATCAGTTTGTTTCTCTAATATTCGTGAATTATTAAAGGACAACCCTGATGTTAAAATAGGTCAAATTGAAAGAGATGCAGGAATTAGATTAGGTTATATGTCTAGACTAGAAAAAGAAGACAATACAGCCGAACCAAGTGTTGAATTTATAGTTACAGCAGCAAAACTTCTTAATGTAAGTGTTGATACACTTATTTCCTTTGATATTGCTGGACTTACTCCAACAGAAAAGTATCTTGTAAATTTCGTTGAAAAGCTAAAAACAGATACTATGGCTGATAAATTGAACTGGAATGTAATCTCAAAAAATGAAATGGATAGATATGAAACTGATATAAATGGTAACAGCTTACATCCGCTAATAACTTCAGAGACTGTGTATGATACGTGCGGAGGCGATTACCCTCAGCCTTTTGAAGTAAATATGTATGTTTCTAAAACATTTGATTTAGAGACAGATATATATGGAGATTGCTATGATTTGAGAATGAAAAATGGTTCAAAACTATATTTAATGAATGTAGCTAAAACGAAAAAAAGAACCAGTGATGTTCAAGAGTCTGTTATAGAGGCAGTTATGTATGTACCAGGTGGAAAAAGACAGGTACTAGCAACTACTAAAGATGAATATCCAATAGGAGAATTATTAAAAAATCTATATAAAGTTGTTAAGGAACATATGAAACATCCTCAAGTAAATAAAGATGCAATGTATGCAATAAATGCCTTTATGAACGATGATTTATCTGATGATCCTGATGAACTTCCATTTTAAGAAAGGAGCAATGATGTAAATGGCAGCAGCTATAGCAATTAGAAATGCGGATGCAAAGAGATTATTTGATGTTAAAGTCGATGAAACTGGCAAGATTCTTGACTATGAAGTAAAGAATGAAAAGGGGAAGTTCAAGATATCTGGTGAGGAAGTAACCAAACAGATAGTTGATAATTTAAAAAAGAAAAAGAATAAATAAAATATTAATACTACCGAGCAAGGAAACCGATAGTGAGTTATCTACAAGCCGGAGTTAACTTTTGTATATGTGTTAGCAATTAAGCTGATATGTATATGAAATTTAGCTCCGGCTTTTTTGCGTATTAATAGCAAAAGAGCCAGAGTTAAAAAACGGAAATAGCTATCCGTAAAATATTATTAATAAAGCCTGATTTGCAATAAGGGCGGAAGGATACGAATAAAAAGTTATTATTACCAATACTGGTAAAAACGCTTATTTTAGTACCCTCTCTTTATTGCGTCCAAAATTAGGCAGTAGGAGTCCGTGTACTAAAAAGGCACGGACTCTTTTTTCCTTTCCTTCTGCACTGAAGTAACAGGCAAAAGGAAGGGAGGACTTTTATATGAAAAGTCATAAAACAAAACAAGAAAACAGGGGTACTTATACTTACATCTTTGATGATGGTAGAAAGGTAACAATTAAACCAGGCGAAGATGGTGTAACAGATGAGTTCATCAAGAAGTTACATTCTCTAGATGATTCAGAGGTTTATTACAACCATAAGAATTGGCATAGACCCATATCTGAAAAAGAAAAACAAGATATTAAGGAATGGGAAGATAAACACCCAGGAGAAAAGTATCAAGAGGTTTGGAACGTATCTATTGATTCAATCTTTGATGAAGATGGAAACCAAGATAAGTGTATCTATCTTGCAGATAATACAACTGCTGTAGAAGATACATCAGATGAGGTAGATAGATTAAGAGAAGTTGTTTCAATGATGACTGAAAAACAACAAAGAGTATATGAACTTCATTTCCTAGAAGGTTATTCACTTACTGAAGTAGCTGCCATTATGGGAACTTCTATACCAAGTGTTCATAAGCACAAAGAAAAAATCTTGAAGTTTATAAAAGAAAATTTCAAGAGAGGTTAAAAAAGATAAAAAATTCTTTGCCTAGTACTTGTAAGGCAGTGAACTTACAAATACGAAGGGAGGATCACGGGAATGGCTATAAAGCATAAGGTCACAATCAACGT
>CACZFH010000050.1 GCA_902780395.1 uncultured Erysipelotrichaceae bacterium | reverse complement strand
CCTCCCACATCTTCTTTATGTGAGTGGGAACGATGGTTTGAATTATTTTGGTTCCAACACAGTAAATAACTATGGAGTTCGTCCAGCCATTTCTCTAAAACCAGGTACCCAATATTCTACTGGAGATGGAAGTATGGCCAATCCTTATATAGTTGCTACCGAATAAAAAAAGAACAATAAAAAGTCATTTATTGACTTTTTTTTTTATTTCTTTTTTGATATACTAGTGTATGTAGAATAGAGGGTGATTTGAGTGTTAGGAAAGATAGAAGAGATAATAGATAATAATGTTATCATAAAATTAAGCATTAATATCAATGAGCAACCTAACTTAGTAAATTTACATGTTGTTTTTGAAGATGGAACCAATAGAAGAGTCATCGCTGAAATAGCCAATGTAAATCAAGAGAAAATGATTGCTACCATAGTAGGAGAAATCAATAATAATATATTCACCCCAGGAGCCAGTGTAAAACCTGCTTTCAAATCTACCATTCGGCTTATTAAAGAAGATGAACTAGAATTATTATTTGGAAAACAACAAACCGAATTAGGCTTTACCAATTTTGGAACAAGCAATGTTTATGAAGGATATAAAATCAATGTAGATATTAATAAATTTTTTAATGCCCATTTTTCTGTACTAGGTAATACTGGTTCAGGAAAAAGTTGTACTGTAGCATCTATTCTTCAAAAATTATATACCAGTAGTCCAACCCCTCCAATTAATTCATCTATGTTTTTCTTTGATGCCTACGGAGAATATTCTCATGCCTTTTCAAGATTACAAGAGAAAAACCCTAAATTAAAATATAAAACATATACTACCAATATAGTAGATCCAGATACTGATATCTTAAAAATTCCTATTTGGTTATTAGATGTAGATGATTTAGCATTATTATTAGATGCTACTTCTCCAACTCAATTACCAATCATTGAAAAAACCCTAAAACTAGTTCCTATTTTAACTGGAAGTAGTGAAAATGTCATTAGAAGGAAAAATGATATTATTGCTAGAGCTTTACAAGATATTTTACTAAGTGGAGCTGATTCTACTAAAATAAGTGATCAAGTAATAAGTGTTCTTGCTAAATTTAATACACCAACCCTAAATCTAGAGAGTTTAATAGTTCAACCAGGATATACTAGAACCTTTAAACAATGTTTATATATAGATAAAACTGGAAAAATGCAAGAAATGGAACTAGTAGTAGAATTTGTTAGAGGATATATTATTGAAGATCATATAGAAATTCCTGAATATGAATTAAATCCATTTTATAGTTTAAGTGATTTAGAGATGACCATGGAATTTGCCCTAATCAGTGAAGGGGTATTAAAGAGTGATAAAATATTTGATACTGCTAATATTATGAATGTTCGTCTTCATACCTTAGCAACAGGTGACAATAGACATTTCTTTAACTATCCTAAATATGTTACTAGAGATCAATATATCGATAGTTTGATATGGGATGAAAAAACTAATAGCAAAGTCCAAATTGTAAACTTTAATATAAACTATATAGATGACCGTCTAGCCAAAGTTATTACCAAAATACTATCTAGAATGTTATTCTTAAAAGCTAGTACCTTAAAGCCACGAGGAAGTAGAGCATTCCATATTATCATAGAAGAAGCTCACCGTTATGTTCAACATGATAATGATATTGAACTATTAGGTTACAATATCTTTGAACGTATTTCTAAAGAAGGTCGTAAATATGGAGTATTTTTAGCTTTAATTACTCAAAGACCAAGTGAGTTATCAGATACTTGTGTATCTCAATGTGCTAACTTTGTTATTTTAAGAACTCTTCATCCAGTAGATTTAAAATATATTAAAGAAATGGTTCCAAATGTAACCCAAGAAATTATGATTCAATTAAAGAATCTTAAACCAGGAAACTGTATTGCCTTTGGTTCTGCTTTTAAAGTTCCAACAGTAATGTATGTTGATTTACCAAATCCAAGACCATTATCAAATAATGTTGATTTAACAAAAGTATGGTATGAAGCAGCTGTTCAACAATTAGGAACTCAGAATGTAGGTTCTCAAAGATTTATTCAACCGCTAGGAACTCCACAACCAATGAATCAAATGGCCCCAACTCAGGTACAACCAGTTCCAATGCAACAACCAATGGCAACTGGAATGCCTCAGCAACCAATGAATAATGTGAATCGACCTCAACCTATGAACACCCCACCAATAATGAATCCAAACCAAGGTGCCGCATAAAAAAAGAAATATGAATTTTGACTTTTTCTTTTTTTTGATTTATGATAGAATAAATAATAGTAAGATGAACAATAATATGGAGGATAAATATGAAAGATAAATTAAAAGGATTCTTTGGAGGAGATGATCAAACTCCTGAAACAACAACAGATGATAGTTACTATACAACATCCAAAGAAGAATTTCATGAACAAAATGGAATGGCTGGTTCAAAAATGATGCTATTAGAACCACGTGCTTATTCAGAAAGTCAACAAATTGCTGATTACTTAAAAAATAGATGTGCAGTAGTTGTTAATTTAAAAAGGGTAACACCAGATCAAGCAAAAAGAATAGTAGATTTCCTTTATGGAACAATCTATGCCATTGGTGGAGATTTACAAAAATTAGGAGGAGGAATATTCCTATGTACTCCTAAAAATGTAAATGTTGAAGGAACCATCAGTGAAGATAATTCAACAAATAATAAACCTGTAAGTAAAAACAAAAAAGATGCTAAAGAAGAGGAAGAAGATTTCTTTTAAAAAAACTAAATTTCTGAGGTGATTATATGGAAAAATTTAGTTATGAGACTAATGGGTATAATCGCAAGGAAGTAAATCAATTTGTTAGTGATGTAATTAGAGAAACAGAAGCAATCATCACCAGAGTAAAAAAACAGAGTACTGAAATAGAAGAATTAAAGAAAGAATTAGAACACTACAAAAGCTTAGAAAATACTTTAAACCATGCGATTATGAAAGCGGAAGAAACAAGTGATAATATAAAAAAAATGGCTCGTGAAGAATCCGACATGATTATAACCGATGCTAAACATAATGCCTCTAGAATTGTCAATGAAGCCCTATTAAGAGCAGAGAAGATAGAACAAAATACCGATATGCTTGAAAGAAATATGAGAATTTTTAAAAGAAAACTAAAAGCCATAGTCGAGCAACAATTAGCTGTAGTAGAAGAAATCGAAGTTTTAGAAATAGATTCATAATAATGAATCTATTTTTTTTGTCAGTTTATTTTACAAAAATTATTTTTATTGATATAATAACCAGCACTGAGAGGGGAAATGCTATGATACAACAAATTGGATATACAGAAGATATGAATGAAATAGAATATAAAGACGGTGAATTTCTATATAATGCAGATGCAATATTTGAATATCTTATAATAGGTAGGGCAGCTAAAATTTATTATGACCTAGAAGATATTGCATATCAAAATGTGGTGAATAAATATAATGAATTCATTGAACTTACTGCGAATTATTTACATGAATTAGGCTATTCTTCTGCAATTGAATGCTCCCATATGATATCCTATCTGATAAGAAACGGTTTATTGTCACATAATTGTAAAATTATAAACAAGGCACTTCCTACCAAAAAAGAATTAAGGAACCATTTAGGAGCTACGATCATTATGGGTAAAGGTGTCTGCAGAAATAAATGTAATATGGTGTGGGACATATTTCAGGCCAGTTCATTAAAAATTGACAGATTTCCTTGCATTATATTTGATAAAAACGGATTTCATGATGAATTATTTCATATCATTCCATTGATTGAACATGAAAACAATCTATATGGAGTTGATGTATCCAACGATGATGAGCTTTATCACTTTACAAGTTCTGCGGTTATGGAAAGAATAGGTGCCAAAGAAGAAAAATTATTATATCAGCCAAGTACAGATATGATTTTAAATTATAAAGATTTATTTGATGTTGAAAATAGTTTAATGCAGTGGGATTCTTTGGCTAATAAAGAGAGTACAATAGACAAAAATGAATATTATAAGAATCGAAAAAAAGCCATTAGTAGAATAAAAAATAATAATAAAAAATTAATAGACTTTCTTGATATGACCAAACCACTAAAACAAGAAATATTTGAAGAATTGAAAAAAAATGAAGAAACAGATTCTTTAGTTAAAAAATATTATTTATCTAAATAGAATAATAAGATAAATATTTTTCTTTTTTTATTGTATTGGATAAAAAAATGTGATATATTAAACCCTGAAAGCATGTGCGAAAGACGGAATATTTTGGATTTTATAGAGAACTTGTGTTAGGTGGAAACAAGTATTGAAAAAGTATTTAGATCACTTTCAAGTTGCGATTTATGGATAAGATAAATACGGTAACGCGTTATAGTTTTGAGATAAGTTAATACTTATGAATTAAGGTGGTACCACGAACACTTCGTCCTTAGCAGAAGTGTTCTTTTTATTTGAAAAAAACATACGATTTAAAGGGGATGATAAGATGTTAATAAATAGTTTATTATTAATAATAGGATTTGTTATGTTAATCAAAGGTGCAGATATTATGGTAGATGGGGCCAGTGGAATTGCTGAAAATTTTAAAGTACCAAAAATGCTAATAGGTTTAACAATTGTAGCTTTTGGAACAAGTGCTCCAGAATTAGCTGTTAGTATAAAGTCAATATTAATTGGTAGTGGAGACATAGTTTTAGGAAACGTAATAGGTAGTAATATTCTAAATATATTATTAATCTTAGGATGTAGTTCATTAGTCCACAATCTAACAGTAAAAAATAACACCGTAAAAAAAGAATTACCAATTACTATGTTAATTACTACCTTATTTGCTGTATTACTATCAGATAGTATATTTGATAAAGGTGTAGTAAATACCTTTACTCGAGCTGATGGAATAGTAGTACTATTATTCTTCTCAATATTTATATATTATTTGATATCAATGTCTAGAAATAAAGCTGAAGTAGATTCTTCTGAAATACTATCTCTTCCTAAATCATTTATATTTACGATTATAGGATTAGTAGGAATTGTTTTAGGAAGTAACTTTGTAGTAGATTCCGCTACCAAAATAGCAGCCATTATGGGTATTAGTGAAAGAATGATAGCTCTAACAATCATAGCCTTAGGAACATCACTTCCAGAATTAGTAACAAGTATTACAGCTACCAAAAAAGGAGAATATGATATTGCTATTGGAAACGTTGTAGGAAGTAATATCTTTAATATCGGGGTAGTAATTGGAATGCCCGTTGCTATATTTGGGGGAATAGGAATTATTTCATTCTCATATATAGATTTATTAATAATGCTTATCTCAGCAATCTTATTATTTATGTTTTCCTTCAATGATTATAAAATTACTAAAAAAGAAGGATTATTATTTTTAATATTGTTTATAGCTTATTATAGCTATGTCATCATAGGTTAGGAGGGTTAATATGAAATTTAAAAAGCTAGATAATAAAGAAATCAATAAAGTAGAAGAAAAAATAAGTAAAGAATGGAAAAAAATGGATATCCTAAAAAGGAGTATTGAGACTCGTCAAGATAAAGAAAAATGGGTATTCTATGATGGACCAATTTATGCTAATGCTAAACCAGGAATTCATCATGTCTTTGCTAAAACAATAAAAGATGCCTTCTGTAAATATAAAACTATGCAAGGCTATCGTGTTGAAAGAAAGATAGGTTTAGATACTCATGGCCTTCCAATTGAAGTAAATGTTGAGAAAAAACTAGGTTTCAAAAATAAAAGTGATATTGAGAAATTTGGAATAGAAAATTTCTGTAAAGAATGTAATAAAGAAACAGCTTCTAACATAGATGAAGTAAAGAAAGTTACAGATATGATGGGTCAATTTATTGATTGTGAACATCCTTATGTAACATGTGATAATGAGTATATTGAATCAGAATGGTGGATTATTAAAGAAATGGACAAAAAAGGCTTACTTTATTATGGTAATAAAGTACTTTGGTATTGTCCTCGTTGTGGAACTGAATTATCTGCTAATGAAGTATCACAAGGGTATGAAGAAGACTCAGTTAATTCTCTAATACTACCATTTAAGAAAAAAGATGAAGATGTTTATTTCTTAGTATGGACTACTACTCCATGGACTTTAATAGCAAATGTTGGATTGTGTGTAAATCCTAATCTTGAATATAGTTTAGTAGAATCTATGGGCTATAAGTTCATTATCTGTAATAACTTATTAGAAAAAGTATTAGGTGATAATACTAAAACAATAAAGACCTATAAGGGAACTGATTTAGTAGGAATGCAATATGAACAACTAATGCCATTTGTGAAAGTTGAAGGAAAAGCTTTTGAAGTAATGGCTGATAACTATGTTACTGCTGAAGATGGAACTGGAATAGTTCATATAGCCCCAGCTTTTGGTCAAGATGATAATAGAGTTTGCAAAGAAAATGGTATAGGTTTTATTAATCCAGTAGGTCCAGATGGTTGCTATACAGAAGGTCCATGGAAAGGCCGCTTAGTAACAGATAAAGAATTAGAAATTGATATCATTAAGTGGTTAAAAGAAAATGATAAATTATTTAAAAAAGTAAAAATGACCCACGATTATCCACATTGCTGGAGATGTAAGAGTCCGTTAATATCTTATCCAAAACCAGCTTGGTATGTAGAAACTACAGCCTATAAAGATAAAATCATCAAAGCCAATGAAAAAATTAACTGGTATCCAGACTTTGTTGGAGAAAAGCGTTTTGCCAATTGGTTAGATAATATGGTAGACTGGGGAATTTCTAGAAATCGTTATTGGGGTTGTCCAATGCCAATATGGGAATGTGCTTGTGGACATCGTGAAGTAATTGGTTCTCTTGATGAATTACAAGAAAAATTGGTAGAGAAGAAAGATGTTCATAAAATAGAATTACATAGACCATATGTTGATAATCTACATTTAAAATGTCCAGAATGTGGTAAAAAGATGACAAGAGTAAAAGATGTAATGGATGTATGGTTTGATAGTGGAGCTATGCCATATGCACAATGGCATTATCCATTTGAAAATAAAGATAAATTTGAAGATCAATTCCCAGCCGATTTCATTGCTGAAGGAGTAGATCAAACTAGAGGTTGGTTCTATGTACTATTAGTAATTTCAACTATTATTTCTGGGGAATCAAGTTTTAAAAATGTTGTTGTTAATGATATGATGTTAGATGCTAATGGTAAAAAAATGTCTAAATCATTAGGAAATGTTATAGATCCAATTGCTATTATGAAACAATATGGTGCCGATACAATACGTTTCTATATGTGCTATGTATCTCCAGTATGGACGCCATTACGTTTTAGTGAAGAAGGAGTAAAAGAAGTATATTCAAAATATACCTCAACCTTTAAAAATGCTTATTCATTCTTTGAAATGTATGCCAATGCTGATAAAATTGATCCAACAAAATATAATATTCCAGTAAAAGAACGAGATATCATGGATCGTTGGTTAATATCTAAACTAAATAGATTAATAAAAGAAGTAAATGAAGCATATCAAGAATTTGATTTAAATAAAGTTACAAAACTAATTGTTCCATTCTTAAACGATGACTTATCTAATTGGTATATTAGAAGTAATAGAAGAAGATTTTGGGATTCAGAATTAAATGAAAGTAAAAAGGCTGTATACTTAACAACCTATGAAACATTAGTTACTCTATGTAAATTATGTGCCCCAATTACTCCATTCTTAACAGAAGAAATATATAAATGTCTAACAGATGAAGAATCTGTCCATCTAGCTGATTTCCCTGTAGAGCAAGAAGAATTAATTGAAGAAGCAATAGAAGAAAGAATGGATTTAGTAAGAGATATTTGTTCTTTAGGAAGATTTGCTAGAGAAGAAGTAAATATCAAAGTACGTCAACCAATCAAAAAATTAATATTACCAAAAAGTGATGAAATGATTATTGGAGACTTACTATCTGTCATTAAAGAAGAATTAAATGTCAAAGAAATAGAATTCAAAGAAGATATGACAAAATTCTTAGACTATGTAGCAAAACCAAACTTCCAAGTATTAGGAAAAACACTAGGACCAAAAATAAAAGAATTACAAGGAATTATTGCTAATCTAAAAGCTGATGACATTACCAAAATAGTAGAAGAAGGTTTAAAAGTAACCTTAGCAGGAGAAGAATTTGAACTTAACAGCGAAAATACTTTAGTATCTATTAAACAAAAAGAAGGTTATGCCTCTACAAGTAATAATAGAACAATAGTTGTTTTAGATACCGAATTAACAGAAGAATTAATCTTAGAAGGTTTAGCAAGAGAATTTGTAAGAAAAGTCCAATCCCTAAGAAAAGAAGCAGACTTTGTTATAACAGATCACATTAATGTTTATTATAATGGTTCTGAAAAACTAGAAAAAATGTTCTCACTATATAAAGATTATGTAATGGGAGAAGTATTAGGAGACAAATTAATCAAAGATGAATCTTTAAATGATGAATGTGAACTTAATGATGAAAAAGTATCAATTAAAGTAGAGGATAATTGTCAAATAGTGTGTGTAGACACATGTAAGTGATAATTTTTCTAACAGTCGATGCATTAAGCATTGGCTGTTTTTTTGATTTTTAATAGAC
>CACZFH010000049.1:1056-11134 GCA_902780395.1 uncultured Erysipelotrichaceae bacterium | reverse complement strand
TAGTAATATTACGAGTATATTAAAAAGTAAAAGAATATGGTATAATTTAAATAGAAGGTGAATATATGAAAAAGAAAATATTTTTATGTTTAATGGTGATCGTAAGTTTATTTATAATTACAGGTTGCAGTAATAAAGAAAATTATATAACTGATAATGAACATTTATATGATACTGCAGTTCAATATATTATTGATAATGATACAAATCCAGAGAAGAATGAAGATAGGTATAAAATGTTTATTGATTACAATGGGTTTGGTATAACGGAAGATGATAATTATAGATATGCTTATATGTGGATATCAGAAGAATCATATTATGTAGTAGATAATAAGATAATAAGTGGATCTGGAAGCTCAATGCCATATAAGTTTACTTTTGAATTAAATGATAATAAAGTAGTAAAATATGAAATACCTAAAGATGGTAATGAATATGCTTCATCAATTAAAGAAATGTACCCTGATGATATTGAAAACAAAGTAATAAATTATCAATGGAAAGATGATGGATTGATTAAAGAAGTAAAGAATTATTATTCGGATTTAAAAGATAAGAATATATATTATTATACTGGAGATGAATATATTAAATTAGATAAATAAAAGGAGTCGGAAGATTAAGATATTATGTTTTTTGAGTAGATAACTTCTACTCTTTTTTTATTGTAAATGACTTGCTTTAATTATTATTAAGAGTTAACATCACACACGAGGTGATTTTATTATGAGTAAATATGTTTATGATAACCACGAGATTCATGAAGGTATGTTTGTTATATTACAAACACTTGATGCATTAGAAGGAAAATATTGTGGATCTTTACCTGATGATATTGAAGAAGAAATGGCACAATTTAAAAGACATTTAATTTCGTATGTTGAACCTAAAGATAAATACGAGGAAAATACGAGGATGTGGATTTTGCAGATACAAGTCTTATATGCCAGTATATATATTATAAGGATGACATTATAAAATATAAAAAAGATAGATTATTAAATAAGCTAAAAAGGAATAAAAATAAAAAAAGTGAAAATAATAATAAAGAAATGTAATATATTTTTTGTAGTGTGTTATAATGTTTTTACAGGTGGTTAGTTATGGATAATTTTAATAAGTTAAAATCAATAATTCAAAGTAAAAAAAATGCAATTACTAATGTTTTTGTAGACTCTGAAACTAATAATAAAAGTATTAGTGATTTTGCGATTGACCACCATACTATTAATAAGGATTCATATACTTTAAACTTATTTACTTATGAAAAATCAATTCCTGAAAAAAAGAAAGATGCCACGAACAAACTGGATTATGAAATGAAAAATTATTACTTTCTTAAGCTATATATAAATAAGGATGATGATCTATTAGAAATAACTATTGATAGATCATTAAATAAAAAAGATATTCATTCACTATTCTTGGATTATCTTGATAAAATTAACTTTTCAAATATAAATGATTTCTTTACTCATTTGATTGAAATTATATAATTCTAATTCGTAAAGTTTTGACTATTCTGATGTGGATAGTTATTTTTTTTATAAAATTGTCGAATTATGTGATATAATGATTAAGGTAGTAAAAAATATTTAAACTTATATGGGAGCAGTATTATCCATAATTTTTTGGTAGTACTGCTCTTTTTTTAGTTTCAAGAAAGGATGGGTATCATGGGTATTAAGGAAATAGATTATAAAACTAATTTCGGAAATGTTAAACTTAAATTAAATGAGCTTATGGATAAAAAAGGCATTTCAATTAGTACTATGAGCAAACTTGCAAATGTAAAATATGAAATTGTTAAGAAGTATTATAATGGTGAGAATTATGCATTTACATCAGAAATTCTTGCTAAATTTTGTTATATTTTAGATTGTGAAATTGACGATATTTTAATCTACGAAACTTCAGAAGACTTTGTAAAACAAGGCTAAATCGACATTTAGAGTTTATAAAGAGTTTATAACTTATCATATAAAGTGTTTGATTTTTCAAAAGTCAAGGGATAAAATGATTATAATGAGTCATAACTATAAGGAGAGGATTTAAAGATCCTTTTTTTATTTATTCCACGAATTGGGAATTGACTTGAAAAAACCCTAATGCTATTATAGGAACCAAGTATTTAAAAGGAGTTTTCTATCGTAATACTTGAGGGGGATTGAGTAATATGATTTGGATTAACTATTATAATAATTCTAACTTACAACAAAATGTCCTAGTAGATTTTTCCCCTCTATCTTTATATAGTAGTGTTAATGTGTGCATGAGAGCAAACTGACTTTTTTTAGTCACTGCTCTCTTTTTATTTTGTAAGAAATGGAGGTCTATATGAGAAAAAGAAGAACTGAATTTTTAACAGACTATGTTGCTAATCAGTATCCAATTGAAAAATTCAAAGAACTAATATTTATAACACTCGATATTGTCGAGAACTTCCTACTAACTTTGGAAAATGGTTTCAATTATAATTCTACATCTATCGCATCGTATGGGGAAAAATATGGTTCTTCTCAAAGGAATACTAGTTCAAAAATAGAAAGCATAATTATCAAAAATATGAGAGATGAAGAAAAAATGAGTAGTTTCTTAAACAGCTACTTTACTGCTTACTCTACTTTAAATAAAGATGAAAAAAATATCTTTGATGCTACTTTTATTGATAGATTAACCGATCAGGAAATTATAAGTAAATATAGAACTTATTCTAAACATATAACTATTGTTAAGAAAAGTGCAATTATTAAGTTCTGCTTAAGAAGTGGTCTTGATAAATTCGTTGATGCTATAAAGTAATTCATCGAGTTTATAGGGATCTCGTTATCAAAAAACTAAATATATATAATAAGGAGGTGACAAATTAGAAACTTGTAGTCCATACTACTCTACAAGATTAGGTAACTTATATAAAGGTGATTGTTTAAAAGTAATGGATTATCTTATTGAGCAAGGAATAAAAGTTGATGCTATTATAACTGATCCACCATATGCAGTGACTGGATATTCTTGGGATCAGATTATTCCTTTTGATCAGATGTGGGACAAGCTCTCTAAACTGATTAAAGATGATGGTGCTATTGTTCTTTTTGGTAATGAACCATTTAGTAGTAATCTACGATTGAGTAATTCTAAATTATATCGTTATGATTGGAAATGGATTAAAACTCAAGTAACTGGATTTCAAAATGCTAAATATCAACCATTAAGATGCTATGAAGATATTATGGTATTTTCAAAATGTGGTGCAGTAGCATCTGCTAAACCACCAATGAGATATTACCCACAGGGAACAATTTCAGTTAATCTTAAAGTCACTACTACACCTATAAATTATTTAGGCGACAAAAAAAGTGATGAAAAAGTAAATTATACTCAAGAGGAAGCTAACTTCCCAAGAAATGTTATTCAATTTGCAAGAGAAACTGATTTATATCATCCCACTCAAAAACCTATTGTTCTAATGGAATATATTGTTTCTACCTATTCTAAACGAGGTGATCTAGTTTTGGATTTTACAAGTGGTAGTGGCTCTACATTATTGGCATGTGAAGTTCTAAATCGAAGGTGGATTGGAATTGAACTTACTGATAAATATTGCGAAGTCATAAAAAAAAGAATTCAGAAAGGAATTCAACTAAAATTACAATTTGAATACGATAATGAGAACACATTATAGGAGGGATTTTTAATTAATAAATTATTGTATAAGAAAAGTCGAACTAACAAGGCACTCGTTTTATTCGACCTATTACATTATAACAAATATAATAAACATTTACTAGGAGGCATCATTTAGTGGAAACTATTTTACAAGATGTTTTAAAATTAATTAATGATGCTATGGGATATTTAAGGTTGTTCGTTATTGGTGGAACAGCTTTTTTTGTTGCCAAAGATTATGCTCTTAAAATGGCATCAAGTGATGATAATCAAAAAGCAAGTTATGATCGTAAGATAAAAACTACAATAATCGCAGGTGTATCTGCACTTGTAACTACTCAATTCGTATCATGGATTTTAGGATATTTTAAATAATGAAACAAAAAGATTTTAATAAAACAATAAATGAAGTTTTGAATGAAGGCAAAATTGAAAATCAAGATATTAAAAATATTGATATTTTGAGATATTTACTTGAAGACAAAAAAATCAATAAAAGTTTATATGATGGATTCACTAAAAATTACGAGATGGAATATGGTTCCAATCGTGATTATATTTTAATGAAGATTCAAGATATGCTTTATAGATTGCATTTATTAGTTAATTATAATTTTATTGAAAGATATGGTGTCGTTGATAATGATGCTATTAAAAATGCAGTTAGTGTTTTAGTAGATAATGAAGATATAGATTTCTATGATGCAGTATCTTTTGATGATTCTGATTTTGAAATAGTTGACTTACAAGATTTTGATGTAAGAAATGTGTTATGTATTAAAGATATATGAAAAAGAAAACTTGGCACTCATTTGTAAAAAGTCATAATTTAGTTAATAGAATATATGATATGCTAGATTACTTCCACTGCTTTGATAAAGTAGATAATGTGGAGTCAGCAAAGGACGAAATTAAAAATAAGGTTCGAAGTATTTATTATGTTGAGACTCTAGCAAAATACTTTGAAGATAAGAAAAATAAACATATAAAAAATATAGAGTTAAGATGTAACTTAATTGATTTAATTAACGATCTTGATTATTTAAAACAATATTTAAATCATTCTTGATTTGACAATTATCTCATACAGAGTTAACATCTCATCAAAGGAAGGTGATCTTATGAAAAAGATTATCATTCCTACAGCTATAATTATTGTATTATGTGTTGTAGGATTTGTATTATTCTTTAATAAGGATAATAAGCTGGATCATAAATCCACAAATATTGTGGAAAAGGATTCTAAAACAATTACATCTGATGAAAAAGATGACACTAAAAAAGATGATGTTGTTGATACAAAAGAAGTTATCAACAATGAAAGTGAAAAAAAGGAAGATTCTGTTGTTAAGGATTCTACTTCATCATCAACTAAAAAATCAGAGAACAATAATAATTCAACAAGTAATTCTAAAAATAACACTCCTGTTGTTGAGAATAAACCACAAGTTTCATCTCAACCAGTTCAAACAACTGAACCTGTAATTGAAAATACTACACCACCGACACCACCAACTCCTAGTTGTACACCTAAAAAGTTTATAAATAGTTGGTTCATTGGTGAGTTTAGATCTCAACAAGCTTGTCTTGATGCAGGAGAAAAGTATATGTTTGATTATAGTGTTAGTTGTCCATATTTGGATGATGATTGTGGAACTACTTATTGGATGCTACAACTCATTGATCGAGAAGGTAATATAGTTGATTATCATACTTTAAATTAATACTCGAAAGAGTATTTTTTTTATGAAAAATTATAGGAGGAAATTATGAAGAAATATTTAAAATCGTTTCTCTTATTATTGATTGCATTAGTAGTTGCACCTAAAATGGATGTTAAGGCTGCAACTTATACTGATGTTATTAATGATGGAGGTAATTGGATTGCCAACAACTATGTAGTAAAAGAACATGGTTCAACAAGAAAATATCAACAAATGAATGTTATTACTCGTAGAAGTGATGGACATTTTGTGTATTGTGTTCAGCCAGGTGTTCCAATTGAAGAAAGACCAATAACTGGTTATGATTCTGACTGGGCAATAGTTTCTAATATGAGTCAAGCTCAATGGAATCGAGTATCTCAATTATCATATTATGGATATGGATATCAAGATGCTACTCATGATCATACTGATATTAAATGGTATGTTATTACTCAATATATGATTTGGCACACTGTACCAACTGAATATGATATCTATTTTACTGATACCTTAAATGGTAATAGAATTACAAAATACACAGCTGAAATGCAAGAAATGGAAAACTTACTTGCACAACACCATAAAGTACCTAGTTTCAATCAAACTAATTTATCAATGTTTATTGGTGAAACTAAAACTCTTGATGATACTAATGGTGTATTAAGTAATGGTTATACAATTAAATCTATTAATGGTGGTTCTGCATCTATTAATGGTGGTTCTGCATCTATTAATGGTAATTCATTAAGCATTACTGCAACTGAAGTTGGAAACTTTGAAGTTGTATTATCTAAAAATAATAATAGATATGGAATTGCTCCAATTATTTATGTAGATCCTACATCTCAAAATGTATTCTCTCGTGGAGATATAGATCCAACTTATGCTAGATTAAATGTTGAAATTAAAGGTGGAACTATTACTCCACATAAAACTGATGCTGATACTATGGAACAAAAGCCACAAGGAGAAGCTACTCTTGAAGGTGCAGTTTATGGTATTTATAGAGAGTCAGATAATTTAAAGGTAGGAACAATTACTACTGATAAAGATGGTAATGCTACAAGTGGATACCTACCTAGTTTAGGAAGATTCTATTTAGTTGAAGAAAAACCATCAACTGGATATGAATTAGATTCTACTAAATATTATTTTGAAATTACTACTGATAATTTATTCCCTGAAATATCAGTTTATGAAAGAGTTATAACTCGTACATTTGATATTACTAAAGTATATGCAAATGAAAAAACTGGTATTATGACTCCTGAACCTAATGTTAAATTTGGTTTTTATAATAATAAAGGCGAATTAGTTAAAGAGGCAACTACAGGATCTGATGGTAATATTAGAGTAAAACTTCCTTATGGAACTTATACTGCAAAACAATTAACATCTACTCATAATTATGAAAAAGTTGATGACTTTACTCTTGAAGTTAAAGAGTCAGGTAAGGATGTAAAAATGGTTGTATCTAATGCAGAAATTAAAGCTAAATTAAAAGTTATTAAAATTGATAAGGATACAAAAGAAGTTATTACTAGAAAAGGTATTAAATTCAAAATATTTAATGTTGATAAAAACGAATATGTTTGTCAAACTATTTCATACCCAACTGCAGTAACTATTTGTGAGTATGAAACTGATTCAAATGGTATCTTAATGACACCATACCCACTTGATAGTGGTAAATATAAATTAGAAGAAGTCGATCAAAGAATTGATGGATATCTTTGGAATAGTGAAAGCCAAGTGTTTGAAATTGGCGAAAATGCAGAACTAATTACTGACAATGAATATGGAATATTATTCGAAACTAAATTTGAAAATCAAGAAGTTAAAGGTATTATCAATATTCATAAAACTGGTGAGGAATTAGTTATTGATGAAGGATCTTTTAGTTATAACGAAATTAACCTAGAAGATGTTAAATATAATGTATATGCTAAAACTGACATCTATTCTGCAACTGGAAAATTAAAATATAAGAAAGATGCATTAGTTGGAACAATTACTACTGATAAAGATGGTAATGGATCTATTAGTAACTTATATCTTGGAAACTATTATTTAGTTGAAGTTCAATCAGCAAACAATAATATGATTGATACTAAAAAATATGATGTAGTTTTAAAATATAAGGATCAATATACAGCTAATGTTGATACTAAATTAGATTTAAAAAATTATCTACCTAAAGGTAAATTAGAGTTCACTAAAACTGATTTTTCAGAATCTAAAACTCTACCTAATACAACTATTGAAATCTATACTGAAAATGATGAGTTAATCTATTCAGGTAAGACTGACTCAAATGGTAAAATAATAATCGATGAACTTCCTGCAAATCAAAAGTTTTATATTCTTGAAAAGGAAGCACCTGAAGGTTATAAAATCAATGAAGAAAAAATGTATTTTGAAATAAAGGAAAATGGCGAAGTTGTAAAATGTTCTATGAAAGATGAAGACATTACTGGTACATTAGAATTCACTAAAGTTGATATTTCTACTGACGAGCCACTTCCTAATACATTAATTCAAATCTTTGATGAAAACGATAAACTTATTTATGAAGGTCGCACTGATGAAAATGGTATGATTACAATTGATAAAATCAAATATGGAAAATACTATATTTTAGAAAAAGAGGCACCTGAAGGATACAAATTAAATCCTGATAAGATGTGGTTTGAAATACTAGAAGATGGTAGCATTATTAAATCAGTAATGAAAGATGAAATAATCGAAGTTCCTAATACAGGAATATCTGATTCAAAAGTAATGGATGTTATTGGTTTAGTGTTTATCATTGGTGGTATTGGATTTATTATCTATGATAAAAAAAGAAAAAAATAAGAAAAAGTTTAAGAGCCAGTTTTTAATAATTGGCTCTTTATCTATTCTTATTGGTATATCTATAATTGGATATCACATCTACTCTGATTATAGATTAAAAAATATAGAAGATAATAATATTCAAGAGTTCTTTAATGAAGAACAAAAAGAAGAAACTATACAAGAAGAAGTTTTTGTAGAAGTTGAAAACAAAAATGTTGATGAAACTAATTACGATTATATTGCAGTTTTGGAAATACCTAAAATTAATCTTAAAAGAGGTTTATCTCAAGACAAATATTATAACAATGTTAATCGTAATGTAGAGATTCTTAAAGGATCTACTATGCCTAATATTTCTAAAGGCAACTTTATTCTCGCAGGTCATTCAGGATCAGGTAGAGTTGCATATTTTAGAAACTTAAATAAATTAACCATCGGTGATATTTCTTATATCTATTATGGTGGAATTAAATATACCTATAAAGTAAATAATATTTACGATATAGAAAAAACAGGAACTGCAACTATCACTAGAGATTTAAATAAAACTACTCTTACTATGATTACTTGCAGACATAATACTAACAAACAAATTGTTATTATTTCCGAGTTAATTAATCAAGAAAGCTATTAAGGAGGAATTATGAATAATACAAATATTAGCAGTTGACCATGTCGAACAAAAATGGTATTTGGATGTATTTAGAAATGCATTATGGAGTATTGCTAAAGGTATTCTTTGGTTTCTAGATGGTTTCTTTGATATCATTGATAAGATATGGCGATACAAATTTTTTGATAATGAATATGTAAATAAAATATTTGGTGGAGCTCTGATTGTCGCCTGTTCATGGCTGATCCTGAAAGCAGTTTTAGAAATAGTCATGAACTATATAGTTAAAAATGATGGTCGTGGCAGTCCACTTGTAATTTATAGAGGCATCATACTAGCAATAGTTATGATGTTTTTAATTAACCCTTTATTCCAATTTGGTTATAACTTTTCAACAAAAGCAACCGATGCAGTAATAAATGTATCAGGTATGAATAAATCAGGTAGTGCCGAAGGTACAATATCTAAAGCTCTGATTCGAGCGATGGCTTATGATGATGAGATGGATAAAGATGATAAGGAATACCTGATTAATCACTGGAAGTCAGTAAATATAAATAAGACTGAAGGTGGATTTGTTGGAATTGGTGATGTATATAAATACTCGCTCAATTTCTTTATGTTAATAGTTCTCGCAGTCGTGACGGTCTTTTTACTTTTCTTTGTTGCAATTCAGATGGCTAAACGAGTCATGGAAATTGCCCTGATGAAGATAGTTGGACCTTTCTGCTGTACCAGTCTAACTAGTAATCAACCTAGATCATTTGAAACATGGACTAAAACTACTATGGGGTATTTTTTAATTACTGTGGTTCAATTTATATGTATAGGTTTATTACTTAATATGTTTGGTTCAGCTATCAAAGATAATGGAACTCTTACTGGTATATTCTTAATAATTGGTGCTTTGTTATTTGTTATAAGTACCCCAACTCTAATAAGTTCATTACTTGGTCAGCAATCAGGATTGATGTCAGCATTTGGTGATATTCAATCTCTTATGGCAATTGGTACTGGAGTCAGTGCAGGACTGGGTATTGCTAAAGCAGGAACTATGTCTGCTCTTGGAAAAGGTGCAGATGTAATTAAAGGTGGAGGCAGTAAGATTTCAGGAGGTATTTCAAATATGTTTAATAGTCGTGGTGGTGGTTTGAATTCAGAACAAATGGCTAATGTAAAAGATAAGATGAGTCAACATAATGGTTATGGTGCAGGTCAATTAATAAAAAAATATACTCAAGAAAATATGAAG
>CACZFH010000049.1:0-1010 GCA_902780395.1 uncultured Erysipelotrichaceae bacterium | reverse complement strand
ACATGAGTAATTCAGGTCTTGAGGCAAATAGTAATTTTGAAAGGAAGTGGTATTAATGTATCTAATTCCTAAAAATATAAAAACTAAAAGAGAAATATTTAAAGGTTTTGGGATCTTTGAGTGTATTGCAGTTGCTATCGCACTTGGTATTGGATATCTTTTAACTATATTTGTTCCATCATATAAATTAAAAGTTATATTCTTTTGTGTACCACCACTACTAACTTTTTTATTATTACTTCCACTGCCTAATGGAAGTACTGCTTTAAATATATTTAGAAAGTTTTTAAGATTTAAAAAAAATCAAAGATGTTATAAAGTAAAATGATCCTAGTTTATTGACTTGTCTTTTTTATGATGTTAAAATTAGACTATAAGTAGTCTAAAAGGAGTCTGAAATGGATAAGTTAAAAAAAGAAGAAAAAGAAGATTTAATATATTTAGAAACTTATGTTTTGCAAAAAGACATGAGAATAAGAATGCCAAAGTCTATTTTAAATAATTTAAATGTAAAAAAGGGAATTACTAATTTCTCTATATATCTAGACAACAAAAATCAACAGCTTATACTTAAAGTTGCTGATGACACTACTTCAGGAGGTAAAATAAATGGATAAGAAAACAATGAAAAAAGCGGGAACCTTTGAATTAAATAAAGTAGAACCAATTCATGGTTGGTATTCTTATGTTGAAGGTTATTCATCATGTTTAGTAACTGATGAATTAGATTTATTAAAAGATAAAAAAATAAAATGTATTTATGATCCTTTTGGTGGAACAGGAACAACTCCATTGGTTGCTAGTCAAAGAGGTATAGATTCATATTATAGTGAAACCAATCCATTTATGTTAGGAGTAATTGATACAAAAATTAACTCCGTAAAAAATGTTGTTGCATCAAAAGAAAAAATAAGTTTAATAAAAGATTTTTATAACACTATAAAAAACATAAACATAAAAAAAAGTAAAAGTGATATTAAATGGGACGGATTTGAAAAATTCTTTGATAA
>CACZFH010000048.1 GCA_902780395.1 uncultured Erysipelotrichaceae bacterium | reverse complement strand
ATAAAAATCAAAAATAAACTAAAAACTACACCGATAAATTATCGATGTAGTCATGTTTAGAACTTTTTATTTAATGTAGAAATTTATCAAACCAGTTCTGTGTCTTCTTTTTTTTAGTTAAATGATTTGTTTTTTTCAAATTTTATATTCTTTTTTCTATATTTTTATTAATTATTCAATATTCGATAAATTATAAGCGTCATTTAATACTTTCCTTAGACAAGGAATTGTTATGACTTCATCTTTAAAATAACTCTTTGGTTTTACTCCATAGGCAATTGATTGAAGTATAGGTTCTAATTTATCTACTTCTTTTACAAAAACTGCTTCTTTCGTTGTTCTATTTTCATATTCAAGCCAAAGATTTTTAAAATCATTATCAAATAGTGCTTCACTAAGAAATGTATCTACTGCTTTTTCTTCAAGTTTATGCTTTTCCTCTTTACTTACTTGATTTGGAATGAAGTCTCCTGCATATATTTCGCCTAGTTCATGGATAATTGCTAAGACCATGCATTTTTGATAATCTAAATCTAGCTGGTATTTTTGAATTATTGTCATACAGAGCATAGCAACTGACCAACTATGATCGGCAGCTGTTTCTATTCTATTTTCAGCTTCAATTCCAATAATTTCTTTAAGCCATCCTTGCCTATATAAATTTTTTAAATGAATAAATTGGTAGTAATACTTTAATACATCATTGCTTATATATTGTTTATATTTATTATATGGGTTTTGATTTTTTACATAATTATTGTTATTTATATCTTTTTCCATATTTATACTTCCTTTACTTATTGATTTTACCATAATTATTTGAATTTATATATAATACTTGCTTTGTAATTTAGTCATTTAATTATTGTTGGAGTTTATTTAACAATGTTTACTACATGATTTGTTTTACCTGTTGCAAAATCTTTTATTTCTTTTGGATGAAGAGGAATATTGTCTAATTCATTTATACTAATCCAATTAAATGTTGCCCAATTTCCTTCTTTACCAAAGAAAGTGTCTTTAGTTATTTCTTTATCATAAACTGATTGATATATAACATTAATAAAATGAGTTTTTTCATCTTTGGCAATTAGAAATTCTTCACTTATTCCTAGAAATTCAAAATCTAATTCCCATTGTAGTTCTTCTAATAATTCTCTTTTTATCGTGTCTTCTGTTTTTTCTAGTTGTCTTACTTTTCCTCCTGGAAGCATATATACTTGTCTTTTTATTGGATGAAATAGTAATATTTTTGTTTTAGTTTTATCATAGATAATTGCGGATGCTCTTAAAATAAATTCTGAATTTGTTTCATTATCTTTAAATCTTATATCATTCATACTTTTTCCTTTAAATATATATTATTATTTTTTGTTTATTTTTTTTAGTTCTTTTTTTAATTCTTTTTGTACTATTGGCTTATGAAATCTTTCTAATATTTGAAGACAATATCCACGATATAATTTTGTGCTACCTTCTTCATATTCATTGGTTTCATAATAACCAGCTGCTATATGGAAATTCTCTTCCATATTTAATTTTTCTTTACATTCATTTACCCAATTGATTATTTCTTCTTTTGTTATGGTATTTCTTAAGACAGTAAAAGCAATATTGTCTCCAAATATGGATGGATCCATAAAATTGCTATTTCTCATAAAATTAAATCTAAAATCCCATGGTGTATAAAATCTTTCATCTTTTATAACTATTTGGATATTTAATTCTTTTTCTTTTTGGAGTAATTTATTGTAAACATATCCCATAATTATATCTAAATTTTCACTTAATTTATGTCTTTTATCTGGTGGTAATAACTTGCTATTTATAGTGTCAAAAGATACTACATAATATAATGCATTAGGATTATTTTGTGCTAGAAGAAATAGGTCATAGTATTCTTGAAAAGACATATAAGATTTCCTTCTTTCTTAAAATATTCTTTCTTTTTTATTGAGTAATTGTATTAATAGAGTTTAAAGTTTTTCTTATGGCTTTGTATCTATATGTGTTGTCTAAATCGTCTGGTTCTAATTTATTAAAAGCTACATTACTTCCCTTTAAAACAAATACAGAATAGAAATATGGTTTAGTTAAATCACCAATTATTTCTTTGGCTATGGTACCTTTACTTTCACCTATTTCTTGATGATAATATCCAGTTGGCATCATCATTGTTACACAGCATTTATATGTGGCATTCCTATTTTCTTCATTATTTAGCTTTCTTAATAATTTAACAACACATTGATATTTAGGTAATTCTTTGTCTAATGCTAGTTCATCATCAGCGTATCTTGCTGTATATATTCCAGGCTCACCATTTAATACATCTACAAATAATCCAGCATCATCTGTCATGATTGGATAATCTATATCATGGTCTTTACAAAAAGATAAAATTGCTTGGGCTTTAATAAGAGAATTTTCTTCTATGGTTGAACCCGTTTCTTCTATTTCTCCCCTATCCCATCCAATATCTTTCATACTTATTACTTCAATATCTAAGTTCATTTTGTTGATTGTTTCTTGCAAATCTTTTTGTTTTCTTTCACTCGTTGTTCCAAAGATTATTTTCATATTTATTATCTCCTTCTTACTATTCTATTATAAACTGATTTATGTTTATTCTATCATATATATAATTGCTTTTCTATATATAAATTGAAAGTGTGATTAATTGGTATCCTAATATTTTTGTCATTGATGATGCTGTTTTATTTAAAGAAACAAATTATAATGATAATGGATTTATTAATTATATTCATATATTTATGTTTTTGTATGAAAACATGTAACCTTATTATGATATTTCTGTTAGTTTAATGTCTAAAGAAAAATGTGATTTTAAGGTTTGTATTCAAAAAGATGGTAATATTTTTTTATATATGTTACATCAATCTTTTGATAATGATAAA
This sequence comes from uncultured Erysipelotrichaceae bacterium, assembly GCA_902780395.1. Classification (GTDB taxonomy): domain Bacteria; phylum Bacillota_I; class Bacilli_A; order RF39; family UBA660; genus UBA3789. The sequence goes on along the minus strand of CACZFH010000048.1, from coordinate 6,477 downwards.
AGAATATGGACTGTGGTTAATGTAAATAATGATGTTTGGAGTTTTAATGATGCGGTTTCTAAAAGTAATAGTATTGATTCTCCAAAGAAGAAGATTAAAGATTAAAAGTATAAAAAAAACATAACCTTTTATGATTGGTTAATGCTTTTTATTTATTTTATTCATTATTTTTTAATTCTATTGATAATAGTGTTAGATAGTTATCTCCTTTTTTGAAGGTGTAATTTAATCTTTTTAATTTTGAATCATATTCATTATCTACTCTTTCTTCTTTTCTTTCATCTGTATAAATGATTGTTTCATTGTTTTCGTAACGATTTTCATTATATTTATAACTTGCAACTACTGTAATAATTATATTATTTCCTTCTTCTTTATATGATTCATAGTTGTAATACCAGTTATCTATTGTTACTACTTCATGAGTTCCAAATGAGCATCCAGGTACATTTGTATATCTTTTTATATTTTTACCTGTATTCGTGTATTTATGACAAGCCATGCTTCCTTTTGTAAGATTTGAAAAATCATTTGGAACTATGTAATTTTCAATATCAAATGTTCTTTTTACATATTGTTTAAATGTATCATATGAAACATAATCATTATATTCTACTTCATTTATATCTTCTTTATTTTCAAATTTTTGATCTTCATCGAGAAACAAAAATGTTAAATTTGATATTTCATCAGCACTGAAGCAATCCTTATCTATCTTATTATTGAGACATATATTATTCATTGGATTCAGAACATCAATGAATTTTTTTGATAATATTTTAATATCTTTCTCAGTTATATTTTCTTCTGTTTCAAATTCATTATTTTTTTTATCTTTTGTTGCTTCTGATACATTTGTATTTTGATTTGAATTATTAATAATTTTGTTACTTTTGAAATTGAGTTTGATTATTAATAGAATTATTAATATACAAATTATAATTAATAATAATATTATGTTATTATTTTTCTTTGATATTATCTTATTTTCAGTTGCTATTTTATTTTCATCTTTCATATTTTTTCTCCTTATTCTTTTCTTTATTATATCATTAATCTTTATTTTTTAATTCCATAAATATTTTTCTAAATTTTTCTTTGTTTTCTGTTATTATAGATAATTTTTCTAAGAAATTTTTATAATCTAAATCTTTAAAATATATCTTTTCAGTTGCATATCCTCTTTTACCAAATTTATTTATAATATACAATCTTGTATCTTCAATCATCCAATCTAATGATTTTTCTGGATAATGGGTTAATCTATATTCATACATCCTTTGAAGTTGAACATTCACTCTTGTTTCTCTATCTGCTGATGACACTATCTTTCCATAAATACTTCTAGGTTCTCCCTCTAAACTTGCTCTATGGTCATATACTGCTTCTGACATTATTATTATTTCATCTTCAGAAAAAAACTTTCTTAAGTTTTCATCATTAAATAGTATTTCTTCGATACTTTTTCACTTGCTAATACTTTTTAATCTAATTAAAAAAACAAATTTAATGTTTTCATTTATAATAATGTTCACAACATGAACTTGAAATTCTTTTTTTAATTAATCCAAATGGTTTGCACAATTTTGTAGGATCTTCCAAGAAATCATCGTAAAAAGCACGTATATATATGTTACGCATTTCTAACTGAGAAATAAAATCATCTATATCAGAAGTATGATGTGATGGTATCAATTTTCTAATTAAAACATCTCTTGGTTCTTCCATAAAAAATACTTCTTGACCATAACATTGTAGAGTCCCTAGTTCAAAAGAAACTGTTCCGCCAATATATCCATCTTTATTACAAACATATACGCAATCAGCCATTAAACAATTATCTAAATAATCATCTTCTAGTAATTCTTCACTTTTATTTTCATCACCATTTAATATTAAAAATCCAGAATTATCTTTTTTTATCCCATTCAATTTAGGAACTAAAACATCAAACCCATTACTAATAAGTTTTTTTGCGACTTCAGTCATCAAATCATATTGTTTTCCAAATGATCCAAGTAATGCCACAGTTTTGTATTCATCACACAAATATTTTCTCATAATATCACTCTCTTGTTTGTTTTTTTTATGTCACTATTTTAAAATATTATTTATTGTTTCTAATATATAGACACTCTTGCAATGGGTTGTACTTGTACGATTGCTATGTCCTTTTTATATTATAGTAAAACTTTTATATATAGATTATAACATAAATAGTCGAAATTCTACTCTCGACTTAATTGTTCATAATATCTTAATCTTCCGATTATTTTATTTTGCAGATCTATATAGTTTTGTAAAATACCCATTTTTATCTAATAATTCATTGTATTTTCCTTCTTCCTGAATAATACCATCAGATAAAACAAATATTTTATCTACATCTTTAATTGTTTCTAATCTATGAGCAATTACAATTAAAGTTTTATTATCTAATTGTTTAACAACATTTTCCATAACAAATTTTTCAGTGATATTATCCATTGCACTTGTTGCTTCATCTATAATAATAATTTTAGAATCATCAAAGAATAATCTTGCTAGTGCAACTCTTTGTTTTTCGCCTCCAGACATTCTTATACCTTTTTCACCAAGTTCTGTATCTAAACCATTTTCCAATTTTTCATAAAATTTGTTTAAACAAACTAGGTTTAATACTTTTATGATTTCTTCATCAGAAATTTTCTTATCAAATATTAAATTTTCTCTTAAAGTACCATCAAATATAGGAGCTTCTTGTGAAACATAAGTTACATTATCGTAAAATGAATTTAAATTCAGTTTAGATAATTCTTTGTCATCAATCAATATATTTCCTTTGTCGTATTTGAGTAGCCCCATAATTAATTTTATTATTGTTGATTTACCAGAACCTGATTCTCCAACTAATGCGACTGATGAATTTTTATTTATTTTGAATGATAAATTATTAATTATATTTTTCTCATTATTGTAAGAATAAGATACATTTTTAAATTCAATATTACCATTCAATTCTTTTATTTTTAATCCACTATTTAATACCTCATCATCTTTTGTATCCAATAATTCAATATATTTATTAACAGTTACTTTATTTAATTTATAATCAACATATTCTACATTAAAAATTGCAATTGGTTCATATGCTTTTCCAAGTAATGAAATAACTGTTACGACAGCTCCAACTGATAAATCAGATTTTAAAACAGCATATCCTAAAACAACAACTTTTAAAATATTTACTATTAGAGCAAACACTGTAAAAAATATCTCATGTACTAACTTAATTTTTGTTTTACCATCAACTATATTTTTTATTCCTTCTTTTGTCACTTTTAATTCAGTATCATATTTTTTATTAGTTCTGAATACAACTAATTCCATAAATCCTCTAACTAAATGCTTGTTCAAAAATTCTTGATTTAATAAGATGTTTTCCTTTATTTTGTAAAGCTTTTTTAGAATCAAATTTGAAATGATAACTACTATAATATAACCTAAAAATACAAATAAAACATATTCTTTTTTTACTCTAAAGATAAAAAGTAAACTAAATATAGCATTTGGTAATAAACATCTAAATATTTTTAACCAAAAGTTAATCATTATATCTCTTGCTGCAGTTGCTCCATCTTCCACTTTTTGAGTTAGTCTTCCTGTTCCAATTTTTTGATACTCTAAATAATCTATTGATTTCATTTTCTTCAATGATTGTAATTTAAAATCTAAATATAATTTATTTTTTACTTGTTGCTCTGGATAATTTTCAACATATCCCAGTATTGTAGATATTAACAATAAAACTCCATATATTATTAGTGGAAATATTGTAAGAGTTTGAAATTGAAATGCATCCAATATTTTTTGATAGTATGTTACACTATATAAATCTAAAAAATTAATAATAATACCTATTAGTACATAAAATGTTATCATTTTTAAATTGTTTTTAATTACTTCTTTAAATAATCTCATAATTTTGCCTCCATATAAATTTACACCTATATTGTGATTTCAAATAAAAAGAACCTCCTTTCACAAATAGCAAAAACATCACAATTTTTAGTGCGTGTAATTTGCCATTCATGAAGAGATTCTAAAGGCTCATCATTATTCCTTTAAACATTATTGTTTATATGGTAGTAAAACGCGAATGGACTAATTGAATTACTACATCTAAAGTATAACATATTTTTATTTTTTATTCAAATCTATTATAACACCTATTTTTAAATTTTAATTATATTGAAATATTACTATTTTTCGAACTCTTTTGCTTCGGATCAATGTGGTCAGAAGTTAAGAATGGTGGTACTTGGAAACATATTGTACAAGTACCACCTTACTTATTATTTTGAGTTATAATTCTATAAAAATTGATATTTTTTTGATTGTTTTACCTTGCTTTTTTAAACTGATTGCCATGTCATTTTTCGTTGATATATAATGATTTACTTCAATTCTAGCACACAGACAAATTCAACATGGGTTGTATCAGTGTTAGTACTAAGTGCTCTAACCTTGTTTCAGTATCAGGAATAGTTCCTAGTTATGAAACAATCATGGTTGTTTACGTATTAGGAATAAGTGCTACTTACTAATAATCTTCATAGTAATTCAGTATTTTTTCCATTGTTCCATCGTTTTTGGCTTTATCCCATTCTTCTTTATATATTTTTCTTGCATAATCTTTATCTAAGTATTTTTTTTGAAATTCATCTCTTCTTTTGATTAAAGTTGGATTATTTGTCCAAAGATTAAAAACGCCAGATGCATTTATTCTCCCACATATATACTCATAACATCTTTCAAAATGCACATCAAAAGTTTTAATATTTGGATAACATTTCAATGTTGTATTTATTTGCCTTCTTGCTAAAATGGAAATATCAAAATCTCTATCTGAGTCTGAGATGCATTCTCCATAAAAATTTCTTGGTCTTATTTTTCTAGAACCTCTATGATCTTCTATTGCCTCTTTCATAATCTTTATTTCTTCGTTAGTAAAATACTTTTTTAATTCCATATCATTATATAATATCTTACCTGATTCTTTTTCGTGATTTTCTCTATCTATACTTAATCCAGAATCATGATAACATGCAATAACATATGCCATATCCTTATTTAAATCGTAGTATTCAGCAAGCATCATCATATTTTCTATGACTGCATTTATGTGCATCATTCCATGTGCATAGAACTTATCATATTTTGGAAATATGTTTTCTTCTATATGTTTCTTTAATTCTCGATTAATTTTTGTCATAATTATCTCCTTTCAAGTACTTTGATACTTTTACAATGGGTGGACACCTATTCAGGAATAGGTCATCTAACCATGTTTCATATTTAAAACCATGTTCCTATACATAAAACTACCTAGGTTGTTTGCGTATTGGGAATATACCATTTTATATACCATTATAATAGTTTATTTTTCTCATTAAGTCATCTATAGAAAAACAAGCGTTTTCTTCATTTTTTAATTCATTATTTTCCCAACAAGCCGGAATGAAACAAACGCTACAATTTTGAGCGAATGCTTTATCTATTTCGTTATCTCCAATGTATATTATATCTTCTTCAGATAATTCTAATGCTTTGCATAAATAAGTCATGCTTTCTATGTTTGGTTTTGGGCTTTTTACTATATCAGATGTAACGACTAATTTAAAACAATCTAAGATATTATTTAATTCTTCATCTAATTCGTTAAATTCTTCAGCTGTTCTAGAAGTAATTACACATATAATATAACCACTATTATATAAATCTGTAATTATTTTTTTAATTCCTGGGAAACACTTCGTTTTATATTTGCTAAATGTTATTTCCCATTCTTTATTAATCAAATTTATTTCTTTTTCACTTAAATGTAAATGTTTAAAAAAATCATTGGTTGGTAATGAAGTTAATTTTTTCATTTCTTCTTCACTAACTTTTCTACTTGTAACATTTTCAATAGCTTCTTGTAAACTTAAAAATTCTGGCATATAACTATCCACAATTGTTCTATCAACATCAAAAACAATGCATTTTTTCATATTCTACCTTCTTTCTAAAACCGTGATATCCTCGCAATGTCCTGTCCTGGGGCGAAGAACATATCGTCTAGGCCTGTACTGGGTCAACAGAACATGTTCTTAAACTCCTAGAACTAGATTGGTTCTGGGTATAAGATAATATCTTCTTTGTTGCTACTATTATATTTTCATTACTAAAATCTTTTATATATAAATATTATCATAAATACTATTAATTATCTATACTGCAATTCTTAATAACATCATTTATTAATTTATCATTTTCAATTTTATTTTCTATTTCATTTATTGCAAAACATTTTTTACCTAAATCTTTAAATGATGCTCCACAGTGAAATACTCTTTCTCTATCTATAATTATAAATCTATCATGATATGAATCATTATTTATAAAGGTAACATTATTATATTGCTTTATATATTTTTTTGTTAGTGTTTTATCTAT
>CACZFH010000047.1 GCA_902780395.1 uncultured Erysipelotrichaceae bacterium | reverse complement strand
TACCAAAAGAACTTAAAAGTAAAACTAAAGATGAGATAGAAAAATATATAATAGAAGCAATAAGAGAATATAGAAAAAATAAAAAATAATTGGTTTACACCGCTTTGACATTAGTAATATTTTTTGGTATAATAAGCACTATCAAAAGGGGTGCTTTCAATATGGAAGAAATTAAAAAAATTAATTTAATTAAGCGAAGAAAAATGGCTATAGAAGAATTGGTTAAATATTATTCTGAATTAAGAAAATTTGAGTTTCATCAAGGAAAAGAACTACAATACATAGAATTAAGAAAAAAAATTCATTTTTTAGTAAATTTTATTTTAAAAGTAGACCAATTGTTATCTAAAGAAAATATTATCATTATAGATGACAAACATAATACAGATAATGATAAACCTAGAATTTATGCATGCACGCATATTGGAGGAAATGATATTCAAAGAACTTTTCAGGTAATAAAAGAACCAGCATATTTAATGTTGGGTGATCCTGGAATTTTATATAAAAAACTAATATATAAGGGATTAGAGATGAATGGAGTTATTCCATTAGAAACAACTGATAAAGAAGACAGAAAGATAGCCTATTCAAGAGCAATAGAATTATTAAATAAAGGAGGTAATCTTTTAATATATCCCGAAGGAGCCTGGAACGTTTCTCCAAACCTTGTTGTTATGAAAATATTTACAGGAACAGTTCGAATGGCAAAAGAGACAGGGGCTGAGATAATTCCAATTGCTGTAGAACAATATGGTCAAGATTTTTATTTTAATATTGGATCAAATTATACTATTTCAGCTAATTCTAAAATGGATGATAAAGAATTAACAGCTGATTTAAGAGATAAATTAGTCACTTTAAAATGGGAAATAATGGAACATCAACCTATGTTATTAAGAAAAGATATTACTCCTAACTATTTAGAAGAATTTCAAAAAGAAATTGTTGATAGATGCAATTATGGATACGGTTTTTCACTTCAAGATGCATTAAATGAAAGCTATCATGATAAGAGTATTTCGACTTATTTGAATGTGTTCTCTTTTCTTGAAAAAATAGAAATCACTCCTCAAAATGCATTTTTAGAAAAAGACAAGCAAGAGTATCAAATGGTAAAAAAGATAAGGAAAACAGTTATTTAACTATTTTCCTTTTTTCATATGTGTTATAATTATATATAGTATGGAGGTGTAGTTAATGGCAGCAGTAATATTACCAATAGTTGGTTTATTGATAATTGGTTCTTTGTTCATTATTTTTAACTCTAAAAAACATATTATTAATGTCGAAACTAAAATTTATAGTAAGATGCTAATATATAATATAATTTTTATAATAATAGGTATACTAACGTTTTTTATTGCCAAAATAACGAATAATCTAAATTATATTGAAATATTACAAAAAATATATATGATTTTTTTAATTATATTGAATTATTTATCAATTGATTATTGTACTTCTATTTATGAATTTAAATTTTTAAAAAACAAAAAAATTAGGATTCTAATAAATGTAATAACTTTGATTTTTGCATTTGCTGTTTTATTGCTCCCATTAAAAGTTATTTTTAATGATAATATTTTGGATGGAACTGGGCTTTCATACGATATAGCTTTTGCTTACGTTGTATTAAGTTTTTTAGTTATATCGATTTTATCATTTTATTCACTAATAAAGAAAATTTCAATCAAAAAAATCACTCCATTTTTGATTTTGATGATTTTATATTTACTTGGTTTTGCAATAAGAGAAGTATATCCAGAATTAATATTTGAAGGTTTCTTTTATTCATATATTTTGTTTATAATGTACTTTACTATTGAAAATCCAGATTTAAAAATGTTAAAAGAAATGACATTAGCAAAAGATCAGGCTGAAAGAGCAAATAGAGCAAAAAGTGATTTCTTATCTAGTATGTCTCATGAAATAAGAACTCCATTAAATGCTATAGTTGGATTTAGTGAAGATATTCAAAGTTATAAAGACTCAGCTAGTCCTGAGATAGTAGAAGATGCTGAATATATTTTACAAGCTTCACAAACGCTTCTTGAAATAGTAGGTAATATTCTTGATATTAACAAAATTGAAAGTAATAAAATGGAAATTACTGAAGTAAAATACAATTTTAGAGAGGAAATAGAATCTCTTGCTAAAATAAATGCAACTAGAATAGGCGAGAAAAACATAAACTTTAAAATAAATTTAGCTCCAGATATTCCATATGAATTAATTGGAGACAAAACTCATATTAAGGAAATAGTTAATAATTTACTTACAAATGCAATTAAATATACAGAACAAGGAGAAATAGAATTATCAGCAAAATGTATTAATCAAAATAATAGTTGTAATTTAATTATAAGTGTTAGAGATACTGGAAGAGGTATTAAAGCAGAAAATATTAATAAGTTATTTACTAAGTTTGAAAGACTTGATATAGAAAAGAATTCAACAACTGAAGGAACTGGACTTGGACTTGCTATTACAAAAGCACTTGTTGAAATGATGGGTGGAAAGATTAATGTTCAGTCACAATTTGGACAAGGATCTATATTTATGGTACAAATACCTCAAAAAATAAGTATGATGGCTAATCCAGATCAAACTATACAGATTAATATTGCTCCAATAAAACAAGCAATGGAACAACCACAACCTGGTAAAAAAGAAGAAACAGTTGAACCAGAAACAAATAACATACAAAATAATGTGAAAACTGCTACAGGTTATGGTAATAAAAAAGTTTTATTAGTTGATGATAATAAATTAAATATCAAAGTAGCTCGTAAAGCATTGGATGGATATAATTTTGAAATTGATGAATGCTATGATGGACAAGAATGTTTAGACAAAGTAGTAAATGGAAATGAATATGATTTAATTTTAATGGATATTATGATGCCTAATATGAGTGGAGAAACAGCAATTGCTAAATTAAAAGAAAATCCTAATTTTAATATTCCAACAATCGCATTAACAGCTGATGCTGTTGCAGGAGCAAGAGAAAAATATATTAGTGAAGGATTTGTTGAATATATTGCTAAACCATTTAATAAAGATCAAATCAAAGAAAAATTAGATATTGTGTTTAAAGATAGTAATGATATCTCTCAAAGTTCAAATGAAATTGAAACAAAAATTGAAGAACCAACAGAAGTTCAAACAGAAACTCCAAAATATGATCCTAATGTAGATAGATTTAAAGATGTTCCAGCTTATGTAGTTGGAAGTGATGATGATAAGTAATGCCCACGTAACTTGACGGCGGCTATAAAACCATCGCCCCAAAGACTACACGGTGACTATGCCTTATGACCCTATAACTTGATGGTGACTATTGCATTCGACCACATAACTTCACGGCGGCATATAGAATCGACCATGTATCGACGGAGTGGTACAAGCCGCAATTAAAGCAAAAAACAATAAGTAATTAAACTAATAAAGACTAGGTAAAACTAGTCTTTTTTGTGTTATAATCAAAATGGGATGTGTAAATATGAATAAGCTTTTAGAGTATTGTAAAAGTAATGGATATAGTTTAAGCCTTACTAATTTTTTAGTTGATTTATTTGATAAATATTCAACTAACACTTCTATCGATGAACAAGAAAACTTTTTAAATGCATTAATAAATACTAAAATTGTATTAGTAGGAAGTATAGAAGAATTCATAATAACTATTAAAAATAAACTATATGATGAAATAGGATATGAGATGAGTAGTGGTGAAGAGTTAGCTATGACTTATATGTATAGGCAAAAAGGAATATATTTGCCTATACCAAATATTAAATCAAATAGTATTAGTAGAACAATTGTAGTAAGAGTAAATAAAACTGGTGAACTTATTTGTGATGAAGACAATATAAGTTTATCGCACGAAATATTCCATTTATTAAGGTCATATGGAGATAGTGAAATAATTAATAGTAGCAGTGAAGTTACATTAAAAAGCGGAGTAATTGTAACAAAAATACCAATTATAGATGGATTTTTAGACTATTTAAATGGAACAAAACAAAATGTTCAATGTGAAGAAAATTTTGTTGGCTTTTTGGGAGAAAAATATAATTTAATATCTCAAATGAATATTGGCGTTGTTTTTGATAGACTTCAAGAAATAGTTAATAGTGGAGAAAATTTTAATAGTCTTCATCCTGATGACAAAAATGAAATATTAACTTTATATTTAAATTTATTATTATTAATTAAAGTATATAATGGAAATATTTTCAATAGCTTAAATTCTAAAAATGCTGACTTCTTAGAAGGCATAAAAATATTATATGGTGATCAGACAAAAAAATTATTTCAAAATATTTATTCTAAACGTTTTTATGATGAGAGCATATTAATACAACTTGATAAAGCTTTTTCAGCAGCATCATTTATAAATGATACTGAAGTTAAATCAGGACAAGTAAAATAAAAAGCAAATTAAGTCATTTTAGTTAAATAAAAAATGATAGCCGAGGTAAACTGTTGTGCAAGCTACAATCAAAGTAAAAAAGAACTAATAATTAAATAAAAATTAAGTTGAAATATACTTAATTTTTTATTGATATATATGTTGCATATATGCTACAATATATATGAGGTAATGAATATGAAAAATATAAGTACTGAAATAATAAATGATAACGAGTTTGATTTAATATGTGAATATATAAAATTAAGAAATAAATCAAATATTAGCCAATCTGAATTAGCAAAGAGAGTTGGTATAGCTAGATCAACAGTTGCAAGAATGGAACGAAATCTACATTCTATATCACTAGGAACTTTTGTTAAATTATTAGAAGTAATGGATTATAAGTTAGAAATAGTTAAAAAGGAGGAGGATAAAAATGAACCAAGACAAAATGTATTTAATAAATAAGTTATTCAATGATAAAACTATAAGAACAGTATGGGATAAAGATGAAGAAAAATATTATGTAAGTGTTATAGATGTTGTAGGAGCAGTTTCAGAAAGTAAAGATGGTAGAAAGTATTGGAATAAGTTAAAACAGCGTTTAAAAGAAGAAGGAAATGAGTCGGTGACAAATTGTCACCAACTGAAATTAAAATCTTCAGATGGTAAATATTATGCAACTGATGTTGTTGATATTGAAGGAATGTTTAGACTTATTGAATCAGTACCAAGTAAGAATGCAGAACCTATTAAACAATGGCTAGCTAAATTAGGTAGTGAAAGAATTGATGAAGTATTTGATCCTTCAATAGCTACTCAAAGATCAATTGATTTATATCGAGCTAAAGGTTTTGATGAAAAATGGATTACCGAACGAATAAAAGGTATTCAAAATAGAAAAGAATTAACAGATGTATGGAAAGATGGAGGAATAACTGAACAAAAAGAATATGCAATCTTAACTAATGAAATATATAAAGAATGGTCTGGCATGAAAGCAAATGAATATAAAGAATTCAAAGGATTAAAAAAAGAAAATTTAAGAGATAATATGAGTCGTATAGAAGAACTCTTAACAGATTTAGGAGAAGAAGCTACTAAAGAATTAGCTAAAGAACATAAACCAAAAGGTTTAGAAGCAAATAAAAAAATAGCTAAGTTAGGTGGACATGCTGCCAAATCAGCAAGAGATGATTTAGAAAAGAATCTAGGAAGAACAGTAATAACAGCTAATAACAATTTAAATTATAGGTATATAGATGATAATAGAAAAATAGAAAATGAGTAAAAAGTGAATAAATAAGTTGTTTTAGTCTATTTCGTTCCAAACATTTATGAGGTACAAGCGCATCTACGCCAAAAAGCTGCTGAAAAGCAAGGAAAATAAAGGGTTTTAGAGCAATCTAAAATAACTAAAATTTAACTAAAAATTATATAAATAATTTAAAAGGTCAAAATATTATCTATTTTGATCTTTTTTTGTAAAAAAATATGAAATTATGCGATGGAATTTGCTTAAAAAATATATGCGATATTTTTCGCAAAATAAAGAAATATATATTAGGTATTAAAATAGAATCAAGGTTATGCATCTTGATTCTTTTATATTGATATACGAAAGGAGAGGATAATATGAGATATGTATATCTAAAACCAGAACTAAAAGATTTATCACAAGGATCTAGAATTGCTTTTGCAAGGGAGTTCAGATATCTAACACAAGATAATGTATCAGATAAATTAGGATTAACTGGTGAATGTAAAAGAAGAAGCATGGCTCGATATGAAAGAGGTGATAGAATTCCAAAAGAAGAAAGACTTCAAGAGATAGCTAATATATTGAATGTTAATGTTAAATGTTTAAAAGAATATGATTTTGGAAATGGAGAAGATATGATTTATATTCTTTTATGGATGGAAGAATTATATCCAAGAATGAATATTGATCTTGGGCTTTCAGAATCACTTCCAAAAGAAAGTGATATTAAATTAAAAAGATTTTTTGAAGAATGGAATGTGATGAAAGAAAAAAGAGTAAATCTTGAATTATCTTATGATGATTATGTTGAATGGAAACTTCAATATGATTTTAATAAAGGAGATGAATATGAAGAAGATAGTTAAGTTAGAGTTATGTAATATAACACCATTTAAAAATCATCCATTTAAAGTCAAACAGGATGATTCATTTAAAGAATTGAAAGATAGTATTAAAGAAAATGGTTTATTAGAACCATTATTAGTAAGACCAGATAAAACTGGTGGATATGAACTTATTTCAGGTCATAGAAGAAAACTAGCATTAGAACTTTGTGGAATAAAAGAAGCAGATTGTTATATAGAAGATTTATCAGATGATGAAGCTACTATTAAGATGGTAGATTCAAATATATATAGAAATCTAATATTACCTTCGGAAAAAGCTTTTGCATATAAAATGAAATTAGAAGCAATTAAGCAACAAGGTAAAAAAAACAAACTTCTACACAAAGTGTGGAGAAGTCGCTTTCGGTATCCATAGTTGGTAAAGGAAGTAATGATTCAAGAGAAAAAGTTAGAAGATATATTAGATTAACTGAATTAATACCTGAACTATTAAAATTAGTTGATGATGGATTTATAAAAGATAGAAGGACATTTTTATTTTTAGGAATTACTACTGCAGTAGAATTATCATTCTTATCTAAAGATGCTCAAAAACTAATATGGGCTGCAATTGATTATGAGCAAACCGTTCCAAATAGAGCACAAGCTATAAGAATAAGAAATCTTGCAGAAAAGAAAAAATTAGATTTTGATAAATTAGAAAAAATACTATGTGAAGAAAAAGGAAATCAACATGATAGAATTTTCTTTAATAAACAAAAAATAGAATCAGCATTACCGCCTGAATTATTAAAAAGAGATAAGAGATATGTCGAAGAATATATTATCGAAGCAATTAAGAAATATAGGCGATTGGAAAATAGTAATCTTACGATGTAATTAAATATTAGAAATATGTGGTATAATGTTAATAGGTTGGTGATAGTAATGGAATATAAGTTATTAGAAGAACAAGATTTAGAATTAATGTTAGATTTTGTAGATGATGAAAAAACTAAGTACAATATAGAAAATTTAAAAAAGTTTGTTGATACTCTAAACAATTATGGTTTTATTGCAAAGGAAAAAAATAAAATAGTAGGTTTCGCAACTGGTTATTTATTACTTCATCCAGATGGAAGAAGAGTATTCTATTTTGATGCTATTGATGTTATGTCTGATTATCAAGGCAAAGGTGTTGGGACTTCATTGATGTCTTATGTTCGTGATTATGCTAAATCTATTGGTTGCTATGAAATGTTTTTGGTGACGAATAAAAGCAATACATCTGCTTGTAGATGTTATGAAAAAGCTGGTGGAATAAGCGAAGCAAATGATGATGTAGTATATGTATATGATTTTGGGGATGATAAGTAGTGATAGATATTAAAAAAGATGATATTAGAATTAGAACACTAACTGAAGAAGATTTTCCACTACTTCTAAAATGGTTATCAGATGAAAGAGTTTTACAGTTTTATGAAGGCAGAGATAAGAAATATACTTTGGATGAAATAAAAAAACATTTTTCTGAAGAATGGGAAGATGAAGTCTTTAGAGTGATAATCAATTATCAAGGTAAACCAATTGGTTATGGGCAAATTTACAAAATGTATGATGAATTATATGATGAGTATAATTATCCAAGAAGCGATGAAACAGTTTATGGTATGGATCAATTTATTGGAGAACCAGATTATTGGAGCAAAGGAATTGGGACTAAATATACGAAGATTGTATTTGATTTCTTAAAAAAAGAAAGAAATGTAGATGCAGTTATCCTAGATCCACATCAAAATAATTCAAGAGCAATTAGAATGTATCAAAAAGCTGGATTTAGGATTATAGAAGATTTACCTGAACATGAACTTCATGAGGGTAAAAAAGAAGATTGCTATTTAATGGAATATAGATATGATGATAATTTAACTAATGTAAAAGCAACTAAATATCTTTTAGAACACACTTTTAAAGAATTGAAAGTGGAATCAATTAAAGTTCTTGGTAGTGGATATGATAGTGTTGCATATTTAGTTAATGGAGAATATGTATTCAAAATCAAGTTTAGTGCTAATAAGAAAAAAGGATACGAAAAAGAAAAAGCAATTTACGACTTTTTAAATAAAAAGTTAAGTACTAATATAAAAATACCAAATATAGAGTATTCTCATATAAATGATGAAATTTCTATACTTGGTTATAAAGAAATAAAAGGAAAGTTTTTAAGCCCTGAACTATATGCAACTTTATCAGAAGAAGAAAAACAAATATTAAAAAAAGATATTGCTGAATTTTTAAGAAAAATGCATGATTTAGATACAACTGAAATTAGTTCATATACTATAGATAATAAGCAAAATGTGTTAGAAGAATATCAATTATTAAGAAATACTATTTATGATAGTTTAACAGAAGAAGAAAAAGCATATATTGAAAGATTTATGCAAAGATTAGTAGCAACAGATATTTTCGATGGAAAGAAATGTTTATGTCATAACGATTTTAGTTGCAATCACTTATTATTAGATAGAAATAATAGATTATGTGGAATAATTGATTTTGGAGATTCAGGAATAATCGATGAGTATTGTGATTTCATATATCTGCTTGAAGATAGTGAAGAAGAAATCGGTCATCAATTTGGAGAAGATATATTAAGATTATATGGAAGTATTGATATTGTTAAATCAATAGAATATCAAGATATAGTGGAAGATTATTATCCGATAGAAACTATCGTTTATGGAATAAAAAATAATAAACAAGATTTTATTGATAAAGGGAGAAAAGAAATAATTTTAAGAACAAGAAAGAATAACAAGTTAAAATAATCGTAAGATTAAGAATATTTTTACTTTCACGAACACAGCTTCTTTAGCGTGTTTTTTTAGGGTAAAGATAAAATAGAAATTTTAATGAAAAAAATCGCAAATTTTATAAAAAAAGATAAAACGTTATAATAAAAATGACAAAAAAAGTCAGATTAGTCCGTACGAGAGTACCTTATTTCGTTCCGAACCTTTATGCAGTACAAGCCGCAATTAAATCTAAAGGGCAGTCAAAGTAGTGGGCAACTTGCGATACTTCGGGACATTATGTCCTTAAGTTAAATTTAATAATTAAAAGGTGAAAGACTAAGATAAAACTTAGTCTTTTCTTATGTTAGTGTAGAATAAGTGTGGAGATTTTTCTCCTAAAAAATAAGATTTATAATTGAATTAATTTTAATTCTTGAAGGAGTAGATAGTCAATATCTATTCCTTTTAAATTACTAATATTTCTTTTCTAAAAGAAATAATTGTTTTAATATTATTATTGTCTTCATCAGAGTAAAATGTAGGTAAAGAAGTATTTATTTTGTATTCACTAGTTTGATTAGAGGTTAATTTTTGATTATATTTGATATTACATAGTTTCTTAATTTTTATATTGATATCTTCATATGAGTTAGTACCATATTTCAAATTATAGTAGTCTTCAATAGTTAAGTTAACTTTATTTGCATGATAAACAAGTAATTTAAGTTTATTTTCTAATCCTTGTTCAGAGAATCCGTAAGGAGAAGAAGTAATGTATCTCGCAAAGGCTTGATTAACATGCCCTTCCATAGAACAATGAACTTTATAATCTTCATCTTTTTGATTTTTAATACCATCTATATTATTAATAATATAATCTCTATATTCTTTCATATATTTTTCTTGTTCAGGATATAAGTTAATTTGGCATTTAACGAGTTCTTTAAAATCATCAACCATATCATTTCTAATATATTCATCAGCTAAGTTTCTTAAATCAATATCATCTTTAAAAATATATTTTAAATGTTTTTTAATATAGTGAAATGGATCAAGGACAAATTTGGCATTAGGGAAACAGTTAGTATAATTTTTAATTCCTGGAGCACCATCACCAGAAACAAATATGGTTTCAAATTTATCAATATCATATTTTTTATTCACATAATCAAAAATAACTTCCCATAGTTCTTCATATGATAATTTAGAAGAGGCAAAATAACGAATATTTTTAAGTTTTTTTCTTTTAACAAATAATTCTTCATAACCTTCATGAACGATAGCACAAGGACAAATTTTATTACCACCTTTTTGAAGATTAGCATGAATCTCATCCATTTCAATATAAAGTGTTTCAGACTGGTTTTTACATCTGGTAATATTTTCGATAATAGAACCATCTAATTTAGCAATTTTCTTAGAAACAGTACTACGAGATATTTGAGTATTTCTTAAAGCATGTCGAGCAGCTTGAGACATATTTTCATCCATAGCATATTTAACTAATTGGTATTCAGCTTCATTGGTTAATCTTTGATAAGGTTTTAAATGAAGAATTTCTCTTAAT
>CACZFH010000046.1 GCA_902780395.1 uncultured Erysipelotrichaceae bacterium | reverse complement strand
CTTCTTTTAGAAAAGAAATATTAGTAATATAAAAAGAATAGATATTGACTATCTACTCCTTCCGAATTAAAATTAATTCAATTATAAATCTTATTTTTTAGGAGAAAAATCTCCACACTTATTCTACACTAACTAAAAAAAATAGGAATAAATCCTATTTTTCTAGTCTATTTAGTAGATTAATTTTAAACATATCTTTTTCTGGATTTGTTTTTGATATCATAACACCTTTATATGTTGATAATTCTGCTCTATGTCCTTCATCTAAAATTCCTTCTGGTGTTATATTTGTTAATAAGATTATGTTTTTCTCTTTATATACTGTGTAATGTAATACTATTGGTCCATGAACTTTTTTAAATAGCTCATCTGTTGGCAATTGTAATTCATAACTTGATGTTTTATTTTTTTCATCTTTTTTAACTTCTTTTCCTAAAAAGTTTCCTTTTCTTAGTTCAGGATAATATGTAAATGTTAGTTTTTTATATGCCAACATATTATATTTTCTTACTGATCTTTCTTTTTTTCGGAAATCGTTTTCATCTAGGTATTCGAATATATAATTCTTGTTTTCTTGTTTTTTCATCTTTTTCAACCCCCTAAGTAATTAACCCCTTTTATACCCTCAATGTATACATATTATACCACATGTGTTGTGCATTGTCAATTATTTTCTTTTTAGAAATAAAAAAACTATGTTTATATAGTATAAACATATGTTTTTTGTGTTTCGTCTGCTTGTTGATCTAAGAATGCTAAGTATTCATCTACAACTCTTTCATAATCAACCTTACCTACTTTTTCAGTTGATTCTTCTTTTGGATCATCATATTCATACCAACTATTTTCATCTACTATTACTTCATGATGTGTTTGTGGTGCTGGTTCGTCATTTTGAACTTCTGGCTCAGGAGTTGGAGTTGATGTTTCTTCTACTTCATGATGTTCTTCTGGTTCAGGAGTTGGAGTTGATGTTTCTTCTACTTCATGATGTTCTTCTGGCTCAGGGGTTGGAGTAGATGTTTCTTCTACTTCATGGTGTTCTTCTGGTTCAGGAGTTGGAGTAGATGTTTCTTCTACTTCATGATGTTCTTCTGGTTCAGGAGTTTGAGTAGATGTTTCTTCTACTTCGTCTTCTTCTTCAGATTCTGTAGTTTGAGTAGATTCTTCTTGTTCTGGTACTACTCTTTTTTCTACTCTTTCTTCAAATTCTGCTTCCGTGTCTTCTGGTGATGGTAAATCATTACCTGTTTGGTCACCTGTTGAATCTGTTGTTATGTTTTTAACTGAGTCATTTAAATCTCCATTACTATTTGAATGCTCATCTGAAAAATTTACACCATGATCTCCAAAATCACTTTCGTTTATTTTAGTATCATTTTTTGGGTTTGTATCATTATTGTTGTTATTAATTGTTTCATTAGCTGTTTTAGTCTTTTCTTGTAGATCATTTTCAGATTCTTCTATTTCTTGTTGAATCTGTTTAGCATTTTCATCCTCGATTTTTTGTCTTTCTGCTTGATTTTTATCTGCTTCTTTGTTTCCAGCTTCTTGTGATTTTTTGTTTTCTTCTGTTAATGCTTTATCTATTTTAGCTTTTTCACTAGCAGGTATTTCTTCTTCAGTAATTTCTTCTACTATTTTTGTAACTTCTGTATCTGTTTCTGTCCAAGTTATTATTTCTGTATCTTCTTCTACTGTTTCTATCAACCTCTCATGATATTCTAAGAATACTTCTTCATAGCCTTCTGGATTAACCATTTCTTTAAATCTCTTTAATTTTGATAAGTCTCTATCATCTTCATTTTTTGGAACATTTATTTTATTTTCATCTAAATATAAATTAATTGCAGTTCTAAATTGATTTAATGTTGGAGCTGTTTTATCGTTTTCCGTTGATAAAGAGATTATTTCGGCTTTGTCGAATGCTCCATATGCGATTTGACAACCTGCCATATCCTTAGATAGTTCCATTTCAATTGTGCTTAATGTATTACCTGTTACTTTTGCTTTTTCCATTGCTTCTAAAGCGGAAGTCATTATCATAATTGGTAACATTGAACCATCTACATTATTATAGTCATCGGCATGAGCTATACCTTCTGTAATTATATCTTCTGTTAAAGGATAATCTTTTCTTAATTCATCATAGTATTTTTGTACTAATGCAGGTCTTTCTTCTGCTGTAGCATCTTTTATAGCATAAAACATTTCACTATATTTTTGGTATTTTTGTTTTCCTTCTTCTGTTTCTATAATTGGTGATAAATCTACTGGAGTTTTGCTATCAGAGATGATATATGCACCAAATAATTGTAAGAAGGCTGAACGATAATTTCTACCTAATTTATTTGAATCTGCTTCTTCTCCATTGAAGATAGCCTTTATTGCGTCTTTATCTAAATCATTAAAAGCTACATATAATGATAACATTTCATCAAAGGATAAAGCTGCTCTTATATTGCTTCCTTCTTCTAAGTATTCTTTAGCGAAAGTATCATTAAAGTATAGTAAGGCTTTTCTTATGTTTGTCATAGCATCTTTTTGACTTTGTTTATGAGTCAAATCTAGAAGTTCATCATATGTTTTACCATCCCATTTAGTATTATCAGCTACTTCTTCTACTGAAGATTTAATTAAGTTAGCTGTTTCTTCTACTATTTTATTTCTAGGTCTTGTTGCAGTTTTTGGTATTTCTTTGTTAATATCAGGTTCTTCTCCTTTATTTTTATTTAGAAGAGTGGTAAAGAATGTATTGTTGTTTGGAATTCCTGCTTTGGTTTTGTGCTTATTACTAGCAAACGCTGTTCCACCACATATTAATAACGCAGCAGCCACAGTAATTGCTGTCATTTTTACTCTTAATTTTTTAAATATATTACTTTTATTCTTTTTTCTTTGTGGGATATTTGCGAAATCTACAACTTTATCATCTTCTGGTTGTTCTAATGTTTCTTCTTCAGCATCTGCGTCTTCAAACAAACTTTTTTCATCTTCTATTTCTTCTGGAATATTTGGTTTGATTGTTCTTGTAGGAGGTGTTACTGCTATTTTATTTGAATCCTCAATTTCTTCTCCATCTTCAATATCAGCCACATTATCTAATTGATTTATAAAAAACTCTTCAATTAATTCTTCATTTAAGATTTCTTGTGATATAAATTCATCATGTCTTTTTCTAAATTCATTTCTTGTCATGACATGGAATATTCCATCACTATTTTTAACCATTTCTTCCATGGTTAATACTGATTTAATGTTCTTCTCTTTTAAAATATTTCTACACTCTGGTATAGCTTCTTTTAGGGAAGTAACTTTTTCAGTACCATCATTATAGAATATACATGATTCATATTGAGTCTTTCCATTTTTTTTGTATACATAGAATACAATATTTATTATTTTTCTTTTACTCATTTTGGTTTTTCCCCCTTACTTTACCTTTTTATTCCCTGTATATTTCCAACCATTATTTAATAATGATTTGTCATTATATGAGCTCCATTTTGTTTCTGTATGGGCTGATGAAATGATGTCTCTTGTTTTTGTACTTTGATAGCAAATATCTCCATATAATGGTTCTGTTCTTTTGGCTTTTTCTGTTACTATTACAGTTCTATATATTGGAATTGTTTTTGTTACATATTCGCCACAACTTGCTTCTGTTGTTGTCGTTGTTGTTACAGTGTCTTCAGTTGTTTTTTCACTTGTAATTGGCCCTGGAGTTACTTTTGTTGAGGTAACTGGTTTTAAATCACCACCATATTGATATACATCATAGTAGTAGTCTGGGAAAGTTTGACATGTTTCTTCACAATTACTGAAGTTTGCTCCAGCGAAGATATATTTTGTGTTTGCTGTTGAGTTTGGTGGATTTACATATTTTGATCTTCCTTTATATATCCATTCTCCTACTGTTTGTCTTGTTGTTGAAGTTATAGTATTGATTTGAGTATATGTTGTAGTAGTTGTTGTTGCGTAAATTGTATTGTTAATTACTAGATAATTATATTTAGAACATGATTTTTCTTCATAAGAGCCAGCTTGAATTTGCATTTCTCTTGTTTTTGCATAGACTTTTTCATATGTTCCAATTTTTTCTTTTCTTGTAAGCATTTGTAGTTTATATAAGCAAGTTGGATCATTATCATAACAATTTACTTCTCGGGTAGCACAGCTTGTTTTATTCCAATTAGTCCATGGTGACCATTCAGAAAATTTAGTTGATACTGATTTTTCATATTCATATATATATTCTTTATCACTTTCACATTGCTTTTTATACTCTGTTTCTGTTACTACTTTTCCTTTTGAGCCATAATATTTTCCATTGTAATAAGTACAATAATGCTTATCTTCTATATCACAAGATTTTTTGTATTCTTCTTCTGATACGACATTTCCATTTTTGTCATAATACTTATTATCATATTTAACACAATAATGTTTTTCTTCTATACCGCATGATTTTTTATAGTTCTCTTCTGATACTATGTTTCCAGTTGCATCATAATACTTATTATTATAGTAGACACAATAATGCTTGTCTTCTGGCATACATGATTTTCTATAGGCCTTTTCTGATACTATGTTTCCATATTTATCGTAAAATTTATTATTATAGTAAACACAATAATGTTTGTCTTCTGGCATACATGATTTTCTATAGGCATCTTCTGATACTATGTTTCCATTGACGTCATAATATTTATTATTGTAATAAACACAATAATGTTTATCTTCTGATATACATGATTTTCTATAAGCGTCTTCTGATACTACATTTCCATATGCATCAAAGTATTTATTGTTAAAATAAACACAATAATGTTTGTCTTCTGATGGTTTTGTACATTGCTTTTCATAAATTGTTTTACTTACTATGTCTCCGTATAATCCATAATAGGTATTTCCTCTTACTGCACATTTTGGTGTAGTAATTACTGGAGTTGGTTTACTTGGTGGGATATATTTACCATTGTCTATAGATCCTTTTATTGGTACATAAGTTGTTGTTTGTTTTGAACCTTTTATTGGAATTTCTGTTTCTTGTTTTTGACAAATTCCTGATTCACAATAATTATAGCATCCTAAATGTACTAAAATATAATCTTCTTTTTCACTGTCTTTTAAATTTACTTTTAGGATGTATTCTTCATCTAATTTTGTTATCTTTACATAACTTTTTTCTACATCACAGGCTTTATTATTTTTATCAATTAAGGCTATGATTATTTTTTTACCAATCATATCACTTAATGTCATTGTATCGGAATCTCCTACATTCTTTGGTAATCTTTCATTTGTATAATATTTGATTGCTGCTTCTTTCATCTTATCAATATTATCTTGAAAGATTTGTGATGTTAGTGCATCGATTCCTTTAGTATTACAGGTTGCTGTTGCACAATTTGTTCCATTATTTGAATTATTTGTTTTATTTATATTATTTGCTATTGCTGGTGCTAAGAATTTTGGCAATAACCATAATAATAATAAAACGAATATTATAATTAATACTAATTTTATTATGAAGTTTGTTAATGGAAAACCTCTTCGTTCATATTCTTCTGTGTACATATTCAAACTCTCCCTCTTTCACATTTAGAGGTTATCCTAACATTTAAACTCTTATTTGTCAAGGTTTTTTCTTAGTTTTACGATTGTTATTCCACTATTAAAATTGTCGATTTTATAAAAATCGATATATTTGTTTTTTCTTAATGTTTCTTGGGTGGTTTTTCTTAGAATACCACTACCTATTCCGTGTATTATGATGATGTTTTCATTTCTTTGCTTATAGTTATCTAAAATAAAATCATTGATACATATTTTTGCATAATCTCTGTCGTATCCATGCAAGTCTATTGATGGATAATTTTTATATAGCGCTATCATATTCTACTACTTCTGATAACATTGGAATGGAATATCTTGAACCTATTCTGGTAACTGATATAGCACCTGTTATAGATGCTAATCTTATAGCTTCTTTTAATGGATAATTATTTGCTATAAAATAGGTAAAAGCTCCATGAAAGATATCTCCTGCTCCTGTTGAATCTAAGGCCTTTACTTTAATACTTGGTATTATTTGACATATACCATCTATTTCAGTGAAGCTTCCTTTAGCTTCTAATGTTATGATGACATTTGTTTGAAAATATGATTTTAAATTTTCATAAATAATTTTTAAGGCTTCTAGATTGTTTGTATCAATTTTTTCATTTGAAAATGATTCAGCAAAGTCTTTGGAACAAACTAAGTAGGTTACTTTTTTACCTAATGCTTTGGTATCATCATTTAATCTTCCGGCATCTAATACACTTATGGCATTTGGGTTTTTATCTAAAACTTCATGGGCTGTTTCTGGATGCTCTCCATCGATTAGGATTACATCTGCAGGGGCTAAAACTGACTTTGATAGTTTTCTTATTGGTGTATCTTTTGATGATAAAACGGTTCTTGAACCATTGCTCATGTTTGCAATTATGTAACTACTTGTTGTTTTATGATTTGGCATTTTTTCTAGGTATTCTGTGTTTGCTCCTATTTTTTGAAAATCCGCTATTACTTGATCAGCGTAATAGTCATCTCCAATTACGGAGCAAATTGTTGTATCCATTCCCCATTTTGCTAATAAATAAGCTCCATTAGATGCTGGACCTCCTCCGCATTCTATATGATTTTCTAATCTATATTTTATGTTTTCTATTGGATATTCTTTCATTGGTAATGTTGTATCAAATGTTGAGTGACCTACACATACTACTTTCATTATTTCACCTCTTTTTTATTATATCAAATATAAGCTTTCGATTTTTTCTTTTATGATAATAATCTGTAAATTTACATTATAAAGTGGGCTTCCTCTACTTTATTTTTCTATTCTTTTTATTATTTTATTTAATCTTTCGTAATCTATATTTAATTTTTGTTTCTTTTCCTTCTCTTTAATACAATTTAGTATTCTGGATAGAAATGTCTCATCATATTCTACTACGTCTTCTATTATATCTATTCCATCTTCTACAATGATTTCTTCAGCTAATCCATATGGACTACTATATTCTTTTATAATTGATATTTCTTCTATTTCACTTTTTTTAATAATTATATAGCCTTGTAGAAATAATGATTCTTCATTTATTCCAAATTCAAATTCATTATATTCCCTATCATTATAGACACAATATCCCTCAAATACTTCATTATAATCTGTTTTTACTCTTACTAATTTTTCATCGTATTTTTTTAGGTCCATCTTTTCTCCAATATCTATATTTGTTTTCTTTTGTTAGTACTTTTTTTATTTCTTCCATATGAGATTCTTGTATTCCTTCTTCATTTTCATTTTCAGAATAAAATTGCATCGTTACTAAATGGTCTTTTACTTTTTCTAAATCAGATTTTTTCCAATTTTTAGTATCATAATCATCTAATACACAAAAGGCTTCTATATCTGGGTTATAGTATAAACATAATCTTATTTCATCTTCTTTCCAAGGAATTGGTAAGCATGAGTTACCATGTATTTTTCTTTTTACAGTTGGTGTTCTACCAATACAATCTATTCCATATTTTTCAAATAATAAGAAAAGTTGCTTTAGCTCTTCTATATCAGTTTCCATTGTTTTTTCATCAATTTCTTCTTTTAGTGCTGATGATATTATTACTTTTGTATCTAATGTTTGACAAATATTCCCTAATGTTTTTATTTTTTTCTCTTCTATTTCTTTGTTTCTATGATATGTATAAATGGTTCCACTTAAGTCTATAAATATTACTTTCAAACTCTCAGCTCCTTTTTTTTATTATATCATAGAAAAAAGATTAAGATATTCTTAATCTTAATATGTATTCTATTTTATTTGTTTGATTATTTACTTCAATAGAGTAGAAATGAGATCTGATCTGTAATTTTATTATTTAAGGTTTCTTTTTGATATTTTTTATTATCTTTTTTTACTTTCCTTCGTTATATGGTAGTTTAGTAAATGGTAGATATTCTATATTTATAATATCTTTATCATTAAATGTTAGTTTAAATACTTCAGGAGCATTTATTCTGTTATCATAAATAATTTTATTTTTAAATTTTATTTTCAATCTTTTGTCTTCTATATTTACTAATTCACAATATTTTAATAAGTAGAATGTAATTGCATAACCATGTGAAAATACAGCTATTCTTTTATCCTTATATTTTTCTAATATTATTTTTATTACTTCATCAAATCTATTCCTTACTTCTTTTTGAGATTCACCATTTACTGTTTTATAGTTTTCATCGTAGTATTGTTCTTCAAACCAATTGGGATGTTCTTTGTCATTAGCAATTCCTACTCTTCGCTCATCTAATCTTTCATCTATATTTACTTTTAGATTTTGACTTTCCATAATATATTTAGCTGTTTGCAAGGCTCTTACACAATTACTTGAATATACAACATCTATATTTTGTAATTCTTTTTCTTTACTGAGTATCTCAGCTCGCTTTTCTCCTTCAATGCTTAGTATTATTTTTTCATTTTTTAATAATTCATTTTGGATTGTATTATAACTCTCAATTTGATTTTGTGGCATTCTAACAGAATGTCTTATTAAATAAATCGTTGTCATATTAATTCCTTTTTTTGATATCTATAATATGTTCCAATTATAAAGATTACTGTTATTAGTACACTAATCACATTATAGTTTAGATTAATTTTCATATCCATCATTACATTTCTTGTATCTGCTAAGGTATATATTGTAAAATACTTTAAAAATTCTACTTTTGAAGATATTTCTGACAAAATACTTATTATATAAAAGATAAATACCATTCCTAAACTAATGCCTATTGTTTTCTTATTCTTATGTAAAAAAGTTGAAATAAATAAATTTATTGAAAATAAAGGATAAGCTATTAGAATTGGAGTAAGACTTAATAAGACAAATTGTTTTGTATTAATATCTCCACTTATTTTTAGAGATATATAATTAAATATTCCTAAGCAAAGTGTTATTAAAAATATATATATGAAACTTGCTATTATTTTATTGGTAACAATGTTTTTTCTTTTCACTGGTAAGGTTACTAGATATTCAATTGTTTTATCATTTTCTTCTTTTAATAAGATAGAACCTCCTAAAAATGATGAATATAATCCAATAATTATTAAGATAAACATAAATCCTTCAGTTTTAAACCAACCATAGGCTGTTGAAATTGAGGTAATATCCATATTAAATGTTTTTAAAACTTCTTCGGGAAATATTTCCATTAATTCATCCATACTTTTTATAGATTCATCAGTTATAATATATGGGTATATTAAATAGACAATTAAAAATATTCCTATTAGAATTGATAACCATATTATAAAGCTTTTTATATTTACTTTTAATTCTCTTTTTATCATTTTATCACGTATAATCAATCTTAAGGGAATATATCCTTTTGATTGATCCCTTTCATTTATATTTTTCATTATATATTTTATAATGAAATTGCACTGTGGATT
>CACZFH010000045.1 GCA_902780395.1 uncultured Erysipelotrichaceae bacterium | reverse complement strand
TTCCTCCTTATAACTGCATAGAAACATGTAATATTATACTATAATCAGACTTAATTCCGTTATTTAATTAAAAACGGACATCCAAATAAAAATTAACGTGTTTAGATTTTTTAAAAAAAAAGATATTGACTTTGTTATTTTATTTGATATAATTGAAGTAACATAGGAATGCAATATGCAGTTGAAGGCGTAGCGTATAATAGTTTGAGTAACGAATTTATAATTTGATTATTATTTTTGAGTATTGGCTTATGTCTTTATGATTCTTTAATAGGATTTTTATAAATTTTATATTAAGATTTCGGTAATCTTAATAAACTCTTTCTATTTGTTATGTCATTTGACAGGGTCGGAAGATGAATGATTGCTAGACTCTATGTTAGTTGTAATTTTTTTTAGAGAAAGAAAACTCTATGATAAGTATAATGTTTAATTGTTTACTGATAATGAACTTTTGAATATTATGTAAACTCGGCTACCTTTTGGTAGCTTTTTTTTGAAAAGATATTGACAAAAATAGTTGATTTGTATTAAAATGTTTATATCAATAGTAACTGGGGTATTAATTATGAGCTTTAATGTGATTTTGATCTTTTCATATTAAAGTAAATAATGGTAAATGCCTAAATCTTATCATTACTATTGTAAATTACAATTTTTATATAAAGAAGGAAAACTTTATAAAGTAGCGACGCTGTCTAAGTTGTTAATGAAAGCAATTCCACTTTAGCGGGTGGAGGGGCAGTTCTTCTGAAACCATATTGTGAATCGTTTATCAGACCTTTTACAATATAAAAAATTATTAGTAAATTGAAGTTGATTTATTATTAATTTTTTCAATCATAAGGATTTCATTACTTATGATTTTTTTTTGCTCTTTTTTGGAAAATCCTTGTTTTTTCTTTTCTTTATTGATATAATCTTTTTTAGAATAGATAGTTAGAGGGGTATTGCTAATGGGAAAATATAGTTTAGGTTCTGCAACAACCGAAATAAAAGGAATTGATAAAAATTATTTTTATATGGATGAAGCTAAAGCTAAGAAGACTGTAAATGACATTTTAAAGCAGTTGGATGTAATGAAAGCTTCATTATTAAATATTCATTTATTACTTAATCAAGCTGTAAGCAGTGATATTGTTAAGGGTATGAGAGCTAAATCATATAAAGCTTGGGCTAGAAAGGCTAAGTCTCAGGCTAATTCAATAGAAAAACTTAAGGCATCTCTTAGTGATAAATTCAATGAAGATTTAAGAAATTATCCTTTAAAATTACTTGATGATCGTATTGCTGAATTAGAACGTAGAATTTCTAATATGACGAATGAATAAGAGGTTGATGTGTATGAGTAAGAAAATATTTTATACTGGTGATGAAATTAAAAAGATTGCTAAAGGTTTAAGGAAGAATGTTAATATATATACTGGTTCATTGGAAAAGTTCTATAATGATGTTTGTGCTTTGCAAGATGAGAA
This sequence comes from uncultured Erysipelotrichaceae bacterium, assembly GCA_902780395.1. GTDB lineage: Bacteria > Bacillota_I > Bacilli_A > RF39 > UBA660 > UBA3789. The sequence continues at coordinate 8,246 of CACZFH010000045.1, read as the reverse complement.
GACTATGTGTTGGAGTGGGGCAAATGCTTATAGCTCTATTAAAAGCTGCTTAGCTAATATTGATCATGATATAGAATTATTTAAAAATGTAACTAAATGTGCTGATTATGTTGATTCTGTTGTAGAACAATAAAAAAAATTAATTTTTTGTTGACATAGTTCAGTATTTATTGTATTATATGTTTCGAAAGGAAGAAAAATAGGTATTTTTATACATTGTTTTTCTTCTTCTTTTTTTGTCTAGGTGATAAAATGGGGCAGTATTTTGATAATCAAGATTTACCAAGTAAAATGGTAAAAAAAGAATGTTTTCTTAGGGGAACTAAATTTATTTTTTACACTGATAATGGTGTATTTTCGAAAGACGGTTTGGACTTTGGCAGTAGACTTCTTCTTGAAACAATCCCGCTTGAAGAAGTTGGAGGCAAAGTTCTAGATATGGGTTGTGGTTATGGAGTACTTGGAATTGTATTAAATAAAGTACTTTCTTGTTCTGTTGATATGGTTGATGTTAATTTGAGGGCTATACATTTAGCTTCCATTAATATAAAAGAAAACCATTGTCAGAATATTTGTGCTTATGAAAGTAATGTTTATTCTAATATTAATTCAAAGTATACTTGTATTATTACTAATCCTCCTATAAGAGCAGGAAAAAAAGTGGTTTATGACATAGTGATGAATGCTAAAAAGTATTTAGAAAAAGATGGTGTGCTTTTTTTAGTAATACGTAAAGAGCAAGGTGCTAAATCGCTAATTGTCGACTTGGAGAAACAGTATACTGTAGAAGTACTTGAAAGAAAAAAAGGTTTTTATATTTTAAAATGTAAATGATTATCTTATGAAAAACATGTGGGGTGAAAAATAGTGTCATATAAGATTGTTAAAAGTGGTGACTATAGAGAAAGAAGAAATTTCTCTAGAATTAGAAATTCTTATGAATTAAAAGATTTATTAGAAATTCAAAAGAAATCCTATGAATGGTTTATTAAAGATGGTATTAAAGAAGTATTTGAAGATTTATTTCCAGTAGAAAATTTCTCTGGAACTTTATCACTTGAATTTGGAGATTATCATTTTGATGAGCCTAAATACTCTATTAAAGAAAGCAAAGATCGTGAATCTACTTATTCAGCACCTTTACGAGTAGAAGTTCGTTTATTTAATAGAGAAACAGGAGAAGTAAAAGAACAAGAAATATTTATGGGTGATATGCCTATTATGACTGATTCTGGAACATTTGTTATTAATGGTGCAGAGCGTGTTATTGTTTCTCAGTTAGTTCGTTCTCCTAGTGTATATTTTAATCGTGAGATTGATAAAAATGGTAGAGAATTAATTACTAATCAAATTATTCCAAATCGTGGTACTTGGCTTGAATTTGAGGTAGATGCTAGAGATGTATTGTATGTTAGAATTGATCGTACTAGAAAAGTACCTATTACTACATTACTTCGTGCTTTTGGATTATCTAGTGATGAGGAAATTCTTAAATTATTTGGAGAAGATGATTATTTAAAGAATACAATTGCTAAAGATTCTACTAAAAATACTGATGAAGCTCTAATTGAAATATATGAAAAGTTAAGACCAGGTGAGCCAGCTACTCTTGATTCTTCTAAAAACCAGATTATTACTAGATTTTTTGATGAATTTAGATATGATTTATCTAAAGTAGGTCGTTATAAGTTTAATCGTAAATTAAATGTTAGTGATCGTTTATTAAATCAAACTTTAGCAGAAGATATTAAGGTTGATGGAAATGTAGTATTAGAAAAAGGTACTGTTATTACAAAAGCTAATATAGCTGAATTAAATGAGGCTTTAAAGAATGGCTTTGGTGTTGTAGAAGCTGAAGTTAATGAAGAATTAGATTCATTTAATAAGATACAAGTAGTTAAAATACAAGATCCTTCTGATAAGAAGAAAAAGCTTATTGTAATTGGTAATGACCAATCATTGGATATTAAGAGATTAACTATTTCTGATGTTTATGCTAGTGTTTCTTATTATTTAAATTTATTACATGGTGTTGGAAATTATGATGAAATTGATCATTTAGGAAATAGACGTATTCGTCAAGTAGGAGAATTATTACAAAATCAATTTAGAATTGGTGTATCTCGTATGGAAAGAGTAATTCGTGAAAGAATGACTACTCAAGAGATGGAAGAAGTAACACCTAAGACTTTAATTAATATTCGTCCAGTTACTGCTGCTATGAAAGAATTTTTTGGTTCTTCTCAATTGTCTCAATTTATGGACCAAACAAATCCAATTGCAGAACTTACAAATAAACGTCGTTTATCTGCTTTAGGACCAGGTGGATTATCTAGAGATAGAGCTGGTGTTGAAGTACGTGATGTTAATACTTCTCATTATGGTAGAATTTGTCCAATTGAGTCTCCTGAAGGACCAAATATCGGACTTATTACATCATTAGCTAGTTATGCTAAAATTGATGAATATGGATTTATTATGACTCCATATCGTAAAGTTATTGATTGTCAGATTACTGATGAAGTTGTATATTTAACGGCTGATGAAGAATTAGATTATGTTATTAGCCAGTCTACGGTAGAAACAGATGAAAGTAATAAAATTATTGCTGAACAAGTAAATGCTCGTTTTAGAGGAGAAAATATTTTAGCAAAACCAGAAACAGTTGATTATATTGATGTTAGTCCTCAACAAGTTGTATCTGTTACAACAAGTTGTATTCCATTCTTAGAGCATGATGATGCAACTCGTGCTTTGATGGGTGCTAACATGCAACGTCAAGCTATGCCATTAATTAAAACAGAAGCTCCTTTAGTAGGTACTGGTGTTGAGTTTATTGCAGCTAAGGATTCTGGAGTAGAAGTTATTGCTAAGAATGATGGTGTTGTTGAATATGTTGATGCTAAAAAAATTATTGTTAAAACAAAAGATGGAAAAGATGAATATAAGTTAGCTAATTTTGAACTTGCTAACTCAAGTATTTGTTCTCATCAAAGACCAATTGTTCATGTTGGTGATAAAGTTAAGAAGGATAAAACAATTCTTGCTGATGGTAATTCTACTGATAAGGGAGAACTTGCTTTAGGTAAGAACATGACTGTTGCTTTCATGACATTTAATGGTTATAACTATGAAGATGCTGTAATATTAAATGAAAACTTAGTAAAAGATGATAAATATACTTCTTTACACTTAGAAGATTATGAAATGCAATGTCGTGAAACTAAATTAGGACCTGAGGAAATTACTCGTGATATTCCTAATGTTAGTGAAGAAGCTAGAAGAAACTTAGATGAAAATGGTATTGTTGCTATTGGTACAGAAGTAAAAGAAGGAGATATCCTTGTGGGTAAGGTTACTCCTAAGGGAATGGCAGAACTTACTTCTGAAGAAAAATTATTACATGCTATTTTTGGAGAAAAGACTCGCGAAGTAAGAGATACATCTTTACGTGTACCACATGGTGGAGATGGTATTGTTCACGATATTAAAATTTATTCAAGAAAAGATAATGATGAATTACCTGCTGGTGTTAGTAAAGTAATTCGTGTTTATATTATTCAAAAGAGAAAGATTCAAGTTGGAGATAAGATGTCTGGACGACATGGAAATAAAGGTGTTATTTCTTTAATTCTTCCACAAGAAGATATGCCATATTTACCAGATGGTACTCCAGTTGATATTATGTTGAATCCACAAGGTGTTCCAAGCCGAATGAACTTTGGTCAGATACTTGAAATTCATATGGGTATGGCTTGTAAAAAATTAGGTGTTCATGTTGCAACTCCTGTATTTGATGGAGCTCATATTGATGATATTCAAGCAATGATGAAGGAAGCTGGAATGGACGAAGATGGTAAGACTGTTTTATATGATGGTCGTACTGGTGAACCATTTGATCATAGAATTTCTGTTGGAGTTATGTATATGATTAAATTACATCACATGGTTGATGATAAATTACATGCTCGTGCTACTGGACCATATTCATTAGTTACACAACAACCACTTGGTGGAAAAGCACAATTTGGTGGACAAAGATTTGGAGAAATGGAAGTTTGGGCTTTATATGCTTATGGTGCTGCTCATACACTACAAGAGATTCTAACGGTTAAATCAGATGACGTTATTGGTCGTGTAAAAGTATATGAATCTATTATTAAGGGTCAAGAAATTAATCAAGCAGGAGTTCCTGAATCATTTAGAGTTCTTATGAAAGAATTCCAAGCATTAGGTCTTGATGTATCTATCATTAATGATGATGGAGAAACCTTACAATTAAAAGAAATTGAAGATGCAGAAGATAAAGATGATTCAAGTACTACTTTTGAGGAAATAGAATCTCCAGTAAAAGAAATTGTTGAAAAAGATGATGAATCTTCTGAAGATTATGATGAGTCAGATGATGATGAATTTGATGATGAAGATGATGAATTCGATGATGATGAAGATGATGATTTTGATGATTTTGGGGATTTTGATGAAGAGGAAGGAGCTGATATTTAATGATAGATGTTAATAAGTTTGATGCATTAAAAATTGCTATTGCCTCACCTGATAAAATTCGTGAGTGGTCTTACGGAGAAGTAAAAAAACCAGAAACTATTAATTATCGTACTTTAAGACCTGAAAGAGATGGTTTATTCTGTGAAAAGATTTTTGGACCTACCAAAGATTTTGAATGTGCTTGTGGTAAGTACAAAAGAGTTCGTTATAAAAATATAGTATGTGATCGATGTGGCGTTGAAGTAACTCGTTCTAAAGTACGTCGTGAAAGAATGGGACATATTGAATTAGCAACACCTGTATCTCATATTTGGTTCTTTAAAGGAGTTCCTTCTCGTATGGGTCTTGTATTAGATATGAGTCCTAGAGACTTAGAGGAAGTATTATACTTTGTAAGTTATGTTGTTATTGATAAAGGAAATGCTCCTCTTGAGAATAAACAAACTCTTTCTGAAAAAGAATATCGTGCTTTTTATGAAAAATATGGTACTGGTTTCAAAGTAGGAATGGGTGCTGAAGCTATCAAGGAACTTTTAAAGAAAGTAGATTTAGAAAAAGAGATAGCTGAAATTGATAAAGAGTTAGAAAATGCTCAAGGACAAAAGAGAACTCGTTTATTAAAAAGACTTGATGTACTTGATGCTTTCTATAAATCTGGAAATAGACCTGAATGGATGATTATGGATTGTATTCCAGTTATTCCACCTGAATTACGTCCAATGATTCAATTAGATGGTGGTAGATTTGCTACTTCTGATTTGAATGATTTATATAGACGTGTTATTAATCGTAATAATCGTTTAAAGAAACTAATTGATTTAGGTGCACCTGGAATTATTATTCAAAATGAAAAACGTATGTTACAAGAAGCAGTAGATGCATTATTTGATAATGGTCGTCGTGGTAGAAGTGTTACAGGTGCTGGAAATAGACCTTTAAAATCAATTTCTAGTATGTTAAAGGGTAAACAAGGACGTTTCCGTCAAAACTTACTTGGTAAACGTGTTGATTATTCAGGACGTTCTGTTATCGTTGTTGGCCCATCTCTTAAGATGTATCAATGCGGTATTCCAAAAGAAATGGCTTTAGAATTATTCAAACCACATGTTATTCATGGATTAGTAAGCAAAGATATTGCTCATAATATTAAAGCTGCTAAGAGATTAATTGATAATCAAGATCCAGTTGTATGGGATATTGTTGAAGAAGTTATTAAAGAGCATCCAGTTATGCTAAACCGTGCTCCAACTTTACATAGACTTGGTATTCAAGCATTTGAACCAATTTTAGTTGGAGGTAAAGCAATTCGACTACACCCATTAGTATGTCCTGCTTTTAATGCAGACTTTGATGGTGATCAGATGGCTGTACATGTACCTTTATCTGAGGAAGCTCAAGCTGAAGCTAGATTGTTAATGTTAGGTTCTAATAACATTCTTCATCCAAAATCTGGAGATCCAATTGTTACTCCTTCTCAAGATATGGTTTTAGGTAATTACTATATTACAATGGAAAAAGAAGGAGAAGATGGAGAAGGAAGAGTATTTAAAAACTCTAATGAAGCATTAATGGCTTATGAAAGAAGAGAAATTACTCTTCATACTAGAATTGCTATTCCTGTAAATTCATTTAAATATAAATTATTTACAGAAGGACAAAAGGGTAAATATTTAGTAACAACTGTTGGAAAGATTAAATTTAATGAGATTTTACCTGATACTTTTGCTTATATTAATGAACCAACAGATGAGAATATTTCTAATATTACTCCTAATAAGTATTTCTTACCTATGGGAACTAATATTCCAGAAGCTATTAAAGAAATGCCATTAGTTAAACCTTTTGCAAAAGGAACTTTGGAGAAAATTATTGCTCAAGTATTTAAACGTTATAAAACTACTGAGACTTCTACTATGCTTGATAATTTAAAAGACTTAGGATTTAAATATTCTACAATTTCAGGTATTACTGTTAGTATGGCTGATGTAGAGATATCTAAGACTAAAGGACAAGTTGTTGAAGAGGCTCAAAAATTAGTTGATAAGATTAATAAACAATATAAACGTGGTTTAATTACTGAAGAAGAAAGATTTAATAAAGTAATTGAGACATGGAATAATGCTACTGACCAAGTTAAGGAAGAATTAGAGGGTATTTCTAAGACTGATGTTGATAATCCAATCTTCATCATGATGAACTCTAAAGCCCGTGGTAATATTTCTAACTTTACTCAAGTTGCTGGTATGCGTGGTATTATGGCTAAACCAGATGGTACTCCAGTTGAAATTCCAATTCTTTCTAACTTTATTGAAGGACTAAGTGTTGCAGAATTCTTCTTATCTACTCATGGTGCTCGTAAAGGATCTGCTGATACAGCTTTGAAAACTGCTGATTCTGGATACTTAACTCGTCGTTTAGTTGATGTATCTCAAGATATGATAGTTCGTGAAGCTGATTGTGGTACTGATCAAGGTGTTGTAGTAAAAGACTTTATTAATGAACATACTGGAGCAGTAATTGAATCTTTGAAAGATCGTATTATTGGTAGATTTGCTAATAAGAAGATTGTTCATCCTGAAACAAAAGAAGTTATTGTTGATAAACTTCAAATGATTACAGAGACATTAGCTGAAAAGATTATTGCTGCTGGAATCAAAGAAGTAGAAATTCGTACTATTTTAACATGTAATACGGTTAATGGTGTTTGTCAAAAATGTTATGGACGTAATTTAGCAACTGGTAATTTGGTTGAGATTGGAGAGGCTGTAGGAGTTATGGCTGCACAATCTATTGGTGAACCTGGTACACAGTTAACAATGAGAACATTCCATTCTGGTGGTGTTGCTCATGGTGGTGATGCTGATATAACTCAAGGTCTTCCTCGTGTACAAGAATTATTTGAAGCACGTAATCCAAAAGCAAAAGCAACAATTGCTGAGATTGATGGTACTGTTTCAAAAATTAAAGAAGAACATGGAAAATATAAGATTAGTATTACTAATAAATTAGAGACTAAAGAACATGTTACAAATTATGGAGCTAAATTATGTGTTGAAAAAGGTACAGAAGTACATTGTGGTGATAAATTAACTGAAGGAGCTATTAGTCCTAAGGAATTGTTAGTTGTTACTGACCCAATTACAACTCAAGAGTATATCTTAAAAGAAGTTCAATATACTTATCGTTCTCAAGGTGTTGATATTTCAGATAAACATATTGAAATCATTGCTCGTAGAATGATTAGTAAGATCCGTATTGTTGATGGTGGAGATACTCGTTTCTTACCTGGTAGTCTTGTTAATTTCCGTGAATTTACAGATGGAAATAAAGAAGCTATTATTCAAGGAAAAACTCCAGCTCTTGGTAAACCAATTTTACTTGGTATTACAAAAGCTGCTTTAGAGACTGATTCATTCTTATCTGCTGCATCATTCCAAGAGACTACTCGTATACTTACAGATGCTGCTATTAAAGGAAAAATTGATCCATTATCTGGATTAAAAGAAAATGTTATTATTGGTAAATTGATTCCTGCTGGTACTGGAAGTAAGATTTATCGTGATGTAGAGTATGAACTAAAGAGTGAGTTTGTTGATGAAGAGCCATTAGAACAACTAGAAGATCAATTTATGGAATAAAAGAAGGATAATTGTCAAATAGTGTGTGTAGACACATGTAAGTGATAATTTTTCTAACAGTCGATGCATTAAGCATTGGCTGTTTTTTTGATTTTTAATAGA
>CACZFH010000044.1 GCA_902780395.1 uncultured Erysipelotrichaceae bacterium | reverse complement strand
TTCCTCCTTATAACTGCATAGAAACATGTAATATTATACTATAATCAGACTTAATTCCGTTATTTAATTAAAAACGGACATCCAAATAAAAATTAACGTATTAGTTTTGTTTTTATCTGAAATATTGTTATATTTTATCCTATATATTATAATTAAAAGGCAATGGAATATGAAACTTACTTTGTTAATAGTTATGGTTTGCCTACTATTTATAAGTTTTGTAGAATTCAAATATATTAATGGATTTATTTTTAGCCTAGATTTGGTACCAATAGCCACATCTCTTCTAATTTTTGGATATATTTTAAGAATAATTGACTATAAATATTTATTAAAACCTTATAGCTTATTGATATTTTTGGTATTAAATATTCTTTTTTGTATTCTAAATTATAAAATATCAGGCTTAACTGATATTTATAATTGTGCTATAGGTAATGTATTTTTCTTTTCATTAGCTGCCTACGCTGGAATAGTTTTTTCACTATTGCTATCAAATTTAATTAATACAAATACTATGTTAGAATATATTGGAAAAAATTCATTGGTATTTTATGCTTTTCAAAATTCGATTTCTTTACCAATTTCGACTTATTTGGTTTCTAAGCTATTAAATATCCTAAATATTAATTGTGATATAGTATATTTTGGATTGACAATCTTATTAACATTGATTATTTTAACAATTATTTCTATTATTATTAATAAAAAATTTCCATTTATAATTGCGAAAAAAGGAGGTATAAAATGAAAAAAATTGCAATTTTAACAGCTGCTGGAGTAGGCAGTAGAACAGGGCAAGACATTCCAAAACAATTCTTGCATATTGAAAATAAGCCTTTAATAATATACACCATGGAGGCTTTTCAAAATCACCCTAGTATAGATGAAATAATAGTCGTATGTTTAGATGGATGGCATGATATATTGAAAGCATATGCTAAGCAATTCAATATTACTAAGTTAAAGAGTGTTGTTAGTGGTGGAGACACAGGTCAAGAATCAATAAAGAATGGAATAATGGAAGCAAGCAAAAGGTATAGTGATGATAGCATAATTATAGTTCATGATGGTAATAGAGGATTGGTTTCCAATGAAGTAATATCAGACGCAATCTCTACATATAATCAATATGGTAATGCGGTTGCAGTAATCCCATGCACAGAAGCAGTATATGAGAGTGATGATGGAGAAACATCAAAAAAAGAGATACCAAGGGAAAAGTTATATAGAACTCAAACACCACATGTATGGCAATTGAAAAAGATGATATGGGCACATAAGGAAGCAGAAAAAAGGGGAATTAGGAATATGACAGCAACTTGCTCATTAATGAAAGAATTGGGTGAAGTAATACATTTTTCAAAAGGCTCTGAAATTAATATGAAGATTACTACTGTCGAAGATATTGATTTGTTCAAAGCAATTTTACATTCAAACAAAGATAATTGGTTGAAAAGATAATAATATAGGAGAATAATATGAGAGAATTATATGTTGAAGATATAAAAACATCAATAAAAGATTGTAAAAATATCGATGTATTTAAAAACAAAGTTATTTTTATTACTGGAGCAAATGGATTAATAGGAAGTTTTATTATCGATTTATTCATGTACTTAAATAATAATGAAAACTATAATACAACAATTATTGCTAATTCTAGAAGTATAGAAAAATTAGAAAAAAGATTTTCAAATTATATCAAAAACAAAAATTTTAAGTATTATATTGCAGATATAAATGAACCGATTAAATATGAAGAAAGAGTAGATTACATTATTAATTGTGCAAGTAATACTCATCCACTACAGTATTCTACAGATCCTATAAATACAATTATGACCAATATCAAAGGAACAGATAACATTCTACGATTTGCAGCCAAAATAAAGGCGAAAAAAGCATTGTTTATATCAAGCGTTGAAATATATGGAGAAAATGTTAACAATGTGGAAAGGTTCAAGGAAAACCAAATGGGTTATATAGATTGCAATTCACTAAGAGCCGGATATAATGAAAGCAAAAGGGCTGGTGAAGCACTATGTCAAGCATATATTGAAAGCAAAGGTTTAGATATATCAATAGTAAGATTACCAAGAGTATATGGGCCATCAGTAAAAAGAGATGATACTAAGGCAATGTCACAATTCATTAATAAAGCTCTTGCGAAAGAGGACATTGTTTTAAAGAGTGATGGAAATCAATACTTCTCATACCTTTATGTTGCTGATGCTGTGTCTGGATTATTAAGAACATTAATTGCAGGAAAAAAAGGAGATGTTTACAACCTTGGAAATATTGAATCAGATATTAGATTAAAAGATTTAGCAAAAAAAATTGCTAATATTGCAGGTACTGAAGTAATATTTGATATTCCAAGCGAAAAAGAGCAACGCGGATATTCAAAAGCTACAATTGCTAGGTTAGATTATTCAAAAGCAGTAAAAGAACTTAATTGGAGCCCATCATATTCAATAGATGAAGGGTTAAAAAGAATGATTGAAATATTGAGTTAATGTATATTAATGAAATAATTAATTAAATAATCGCTTGGCTTATTATGATTGATTTAAACAATATGTGAAGGAGTTTATACTATGAAAAAAATAATATATTTTTTATTAGTAATATTATGTTTAAGTAGTATCTTTTTCTTTTCATCTAAAAATAGCACTGAATCTAATGGATTAAGTAAGAAGTTAATTAACGATACTATTAGTATAATCAATAATATTACTCATAAGGAATATGATAAGAAGAGTATAGTTAATAAGTTAAATTATCCTATACGTAAATGTGCTCATTTTACTTTATTCTTAATATTAGGAGTATGTATCTATTTATTATTAAATGCTTTTAATATAAGTAATAGATTTATTTTAAGTATTATATTATGTATAGTATTTGCTATATTAGATGAAACTCATCAATTGTTTTCTCTTGGTAGATCATCATCTATATTAGACATATTAATTGATAGTATGGGTAGTATAGTAGGTATTATAATTATATTTTTTATTAAAAAATAAAGAACAAAGATTAAAGTAATCTTTGTTTCAGACTGTTGACAAAAGAAATTTTGTTAATAGTCTTTTTATTTTTTTAAAATTATTTTATAATTATCTTGTAAGGTTGCTTTATTGTTTCCAAATTTAAAGCTTACTAACCTTACTTTTTTTGTTGGAAAATTGGTATAATTATTATGGAAACAATAAAGAAAGTAAGTGATAAACATGGCAATGACCAAAAGACTAAATAAACAGTTTTCCAATGAATTTATAAATATTGAAGAAATGATTCTTGAAAATCATTTTTTGCTCGTATTGAAAAGCATTTTGACTGGAACTTTATATATGATGAAGTAAAAAACTATATTCTAAGCTAGGTAGAAAAAGCATAAATTCTGTAGTTTTAATCAAGATTCATATATTAAAGTTCCTTTTTAATGAGGACAGCCTGAGAAAAACTTATGAATCACTTCAATATATTATTTTATATAGATGGTTTATCGGTTATGAACTATGTGAAGATGTTCATGATCATTCGACTTATTCACAAAATTATAGAAGAAAGTTTTGCAAGTTGGAAAAGGACTTACTTAATACTGTGCTTGATAAAGTAAAGGAATTATTAATTGAATGGAATTGTCCATTTAAAGAAAAATGTACAAAATCAAAATATAAACAAATATTAAGACATGTATAGGATGAATATAAAGAAATGGTAAATGAATATAGACATCATGATGATGTGAAAAAAATGTATAGACAAAGGCCACAACATATAGAAAGAGTTTTTGCAGATTGAAAAACAAAGTATGGATTAAGGAAAACATACTTTGGAGGGAAAGAAATAGTTCACCGTGAGTTGACTCTCCTTTATGCGTGTATGAATCTTAAGAAATTTGCATTACATCATTATGCATAATCTAGTAGAAATACTAGATATTTTTATATTTACAAACTAAAAGACAAATAAGTCAAAATATAGACCTATTTGTCAACAGTATGTAGCAAGTATTAATTACTTGCTTTTTTATTATTTTATAATGTAATATGATTGTATGAGGTGATTTAATGTATTTTTATTTAGGAATTGATAATAATGATTTTTATGATACTGATAATCATTTTATTAGGGCTTTGAATTTTAGTAGTAGATTATCTATATTAGCTGGTGAGAACAATTCGGGAAAAAGCCGTTTAATTAAACAAATTCTTTGTAAAAAAAATAATTGCATTAGATTTTATGATGGTAGATTAAATTCTTATTTCGATACTTATTTTTATAAAATAGCACGATTGATTGATAAAAGGTATAAGTCAAATTCTTATGCTCCTAGTGATTTTGAAAAAACTCTTGATCAAATTGATGGGGTTTCTGAAAAGGTGTATTTTGTTTTGAAAAAAATTGATGAACTTAATATAAATATACCTTCAAATGATTTAAATACTTTGTTTGATTATATGAATTCAGAAAAAGCAGGTCTTTCTAAAAATATATGTTATATTCCAGTTTTACGTGGAAACGAGAATTTTGATACTTATTTCCCAGATAAAAAAGATCTTATGAATGTTTCAATGACAATTCCTCAATATAAAGCATTAGATGCTTATTTATCTACTGCTAATACTATTTACAATAATAAAACTTCCATGGTTTATAATATAGATAGTAATATTATTTTTACTGGTGAAAAAATGTATGGGGAAATTGTAGATATTCTTTTAGGTGAGGAAAGTAAAAGGGAAGAATTTCATAAATTTGAAAAATTTATTGATGAAATGTTTTATGAGAATAAGGGATTTCATATTAATCCTTCTAAGACAAATAATTGCTTGATGATTAAAATTGGAAATGATAAAGAATATGAGATTCATAATATGGGTGAAGGGATTAAACAACTGATTACTATTTTATATCCTGTATTTATGAATAAAAATAAAAATATGATATTTTTTATTGAAGAACCAGAAATAAATCTTCATCCAGGTTTTCAAAGAAAGTTAATGGAAATTTTATTGAACTGTTTTCCACAACATAATTTTGTTATAACTACACATTCAAATCATATTATGGATATAATGAATTATAGTGATAGTGTTTCACTATATAAATTCAGTAAAAAGAATAAAAATATAATAATTGACTCAATGGATAATTCTTATTTTATGGCTTTATCAGAACTTGGTGTTAATGCTTCTGCCTCTTTATTATCTAATTGTACTATCTGGGTTGAAGGAATTGGAGATAGGATATATTTAAAAAAATATATCGATGTAATTTTCAAAAATCGAAATATGGATAATAAATATAAAGAGGGGATTCATTATAGTTTTGTTGAATATGGTGGTGTAAATTTGGTTCATTGGAATTTTGACATAGATAATGATAATACAAGTGAAATTAATGTTAAATACTTGAATCATAATGCCTTTTTAATTACCGATAATGATGGCTCTTCTTTAAGAAAAAATAAGAATGGTTCTATTCCTGAGAAAGAAAAAACAAAGCGCAAACTTGAAACATTGTTAGGTGATAGATTTTATGAATTGAAATCAAGAGAAATAGAGAATCTTATAAAAATTGAAGTTTTGGAAGATGTTTTATGTGAAGATAATGGTGTTTCAGAATTGACTAGGAAAAAGTATAATGGTCCATTATGGGATAAAAAATTTAATCAAGATTTAATATCTAAACCTAGCGTTTATCTTGGAGAATTTATTGATAGTACTTATCAATTAAAAAAGAAATATGCTGACTCGAGAGGAAAGACAATTCGTTCTAAAGCTGACTTTGCAAATAAAATATGTAAAAAAATAAATAATATAAGTGATATGAGTAATCAGGCCATTGAACTTGCTAATAAAGTATGCGATTTTATAGAAATGTGTAATTCATAGGTTAAAGACTTTGATTGTGTTATACCTATTTTAGGTGATAATATGAGAATAGTTTCTGGTATACGTAATATTTCTTTTTGGGGTATATTCTTTTTATTAATATTAGTTAATTCATTTGATATATCTTTTAATAGTATTTATAGTAATATTAGTAATAATTATTTCTATTTGTATTTAATATTATCTATTCCTATATTTATTATTACAGTTATTATTAATTATATGAATACTATATGTACTGAGACTAATGTTATTAATGATTTCACTATCTAAATTAATAGTGCAATAATATATTAAACATTTAATATATATTCTCACATTTTTGAAGATGAATAAAAAATATTTTAGATGCGTAAATAAAATGAAAAAGAAATGGTGATTATGTTCTTTTTTGGTATAATATTACAAGATTTATAATTTTTATATTGGAGAGTTTTGGTGATGTAAATGATAAATATTAGCTTTGATACCTGGTATAAAGCTTGTGTAATGGTAAGAGAATATGCAAGAAAGTATGGAAAATTTTATATTCAGTTATATCCATTAAACTGTTCATTAGATTATTTTATTACTAAAGAATTTTATGAAATTTACATTAAAACAGGTTTGATTTTTACCGATTCTAAAAACTTTGATAGAATAGACAATTACTGCTTGAAACAAAATGGAAGTTTTAGAAATAGGTATTTGATAACGCCTATTATGTATTTATATTTTATTGCTATAGGGTTACATATCTCAGAAAAATATAAATCAAATAGGAATTTTGACATCATTGTTAACTATGGTGGAGATTTCAAAAAAGGAGATTTGCATTATAGGAATAGTTACGACAACTTTGTGAAAGCAATTATAAATGATATCTATGAATACAATTATTTTTATAAATTAGACATATCAGATTTTTTTAATAAGCTTGATATTAATCTTTTAAATAAAAAAATATCCAACTCTATGAAATTCTCTCAAAAAGAGCAAATGTTTTTAAAGGAGTTTTTAACTTTTTGTGGTAATGGTTCTTTTCCTCAGACTGAATGTGGTACAACATCATCATACTTAGCAACTGAGATATATTTTGAAAATATTGATAATAAACTTTATATTTTTTTGAATAAAGATGAAGATATAAAAAAATTTAAAATGTTTCGATATGTTGATGATTTATATATACTTCTAGATATTGATGGTAGAAAAAATATGGACAAAATAGAGAATAGAATATCCGCATTTTATCAAAATGAGTTGTATTCACATAATTTGTCAATAAATAAAATAAAATCTAGTTTCGAAAAAACGGGAAATATTTACTGTTATCTAAAGAACTTTTCTATATTAGATGATCCTTATAATGAAATTGAAATATCTGATGATTATAAACAATATTTGATAAATTTTTTATCTGAATTATGTTCTATATCTGACAACAAAAGTATTACATATCAAAAATATGAAAATCTTTTATCTAAACATTTTGAATCTAGAGATGATGTATTTCATGCCAGTCAATTATTATATGTTTTGATATATAATGATACTTCATGGTTAAAAAAAAGTAGAGTGATAAATAAATTAAAACATATTATAAAAAATGACTTTAATATATTAACTTTAGATCCTCGAAAAATTGTTGCTATGATAGTAAATACTCATGATGAAGAGCTAATTAATACATTTTTGAATAATCTATATATTGTTGCTGAAAGGGGAAAGTGGAATATATCTTATAATTATGTTGCAATAGAGTATTTATTATATAGAAATTTTGTTTCTACTAAATTGCTAAATAAGATGGAGGTGTATTATCCAAATGAAGTAGCCTTTTTAAAAGAATATTTAAAAAATGACTGGAGAAAAAAGTATAAAAATGATTATTTATCAAACTATATAAATAAGATAAATATATTAAAGAGTCCGTCTATAACATTAAAGTTTTTGGAAACAACAGCTTTATTAAAGAAAGACTATTTACTTGCACAATCATATAATAAAAGTTATTTTGATTCAATTACCAAACATTTTGAAATTAAGTTTAATCCGAATTGTGATAAGAATAAAATTTTTTATAAAAAAGAAGAATTAAAAGATATATATACTAATTATTTAAATGTTAGTGATTTAGAGTGGGAAAAAATAGATAAACTATGTAATACTAGAAATGGTAATCCATTGTGTCATGCTTCATTAACAATATTTAATAGCAAGAATGATATTAATAAAAAAATAGTTGAAGATATAATAATTATTAATGAGTTTTTAGATTCAATATTAGATAAGATTTAATGCAATTTAGTCGACTATCAAAGTTAAAACATATGTGATTAGTCGATTTAAGTCTATATTTCGTTGTTATCAAATCTTTATAGTAAGGTATTAAAGACTCTCTAGAATTCTATTTTGTTGCCTTATGATGTGACATATTTAACAACTTGGTCTGATTACTCAAACTTTGCTTGTTTCCCTTGTGTTTGCTGTAAATTACAGATTATATATCAAAAAAGAGGTTCTAGTTTTAGAACTTCTTTTCAAATTCTCCTTTTATTCCTACTCCCATACTTTTAATCATAAACATATGATCATCATACTTCTTTAAATATCTTTCTAAATTTATTAATTCATATTTAGTTAATGCTGTATATATTATATAAGTTCTTGAATCATCAAATCCACCTTTAGCATCCCAATAAGTAAAATCTCTTTTTAACTCATTCTTTATATAATCATTAACTCTTTTTGGATTCTTTTTACAGAATATAAATGTAGTAGAACAAATATTTTGTTCATGCATTTTATCTATTAATAAACTATCGCATGCTGTATAAATAATTGAATATATCATTGTTTCTAATCCATACATTAATCCTCTATAGAATAAACTATTACATTTATTAGTTTATTTAGGAAAATATATGGATTCATATATGTTATATGAAAAACTTGAAAGAGAAAATCATGAATCAACAAATGGCATAATTGGTTTTATAAAAAAAGAAGTAATTATGATTCTTCTAATGAATTGAACATATTTTATTTAGCAATAGTTAATTATTATTATATAGATTAGATGAACAAACGAAGAGTAAGTTATTTAGTAATGAGCAAGAGTATGTTACAGATTTCGTAAAAAATCTAATTACAATTAAAAATAATTACTAGAGAATATGAGATTGTATAGAAGACATTATAAATATAATATTGTTTTTTTATAGTCAAATATTCTGTATTATTACGAATAATAGAATAGAGGAGAGAATAATATGAACTATTATGATGAGATAAAAAATAGAATAATAGATAATGAAACTTACTGTAGAGTGAAAGATTATTCAAAAGAAAGAAATAAAGTTATAACATACTTTGAGATAGGTAAATTACTAAATGAAGCTGGTGGCAAATATGGTGATAAGATTATTGAAGATTATGCAAATAGATTAATGGTTGAAGTGGGGAAAAAGTATAATCGTAGAACTCTATTTAGAATGAAACAATTTTATAATGTGTTTAGCAATGAAAAAGTGTCCACATTGTGGACACAATTAATATGGAGCCATTTAAGATTATTATTCAATTTAAAAACTGAATCTGCTAATTATTATATTCAGATTATAATAAGAAAGCATTTATCTGTTAGAGAGTTAGAACTTAAAATCAAATCTAATGAATATGAAAGATTACCAGAATCTATAAAAAACAAATTAATAACCAAAGATAAAATTGAAATAAAAGATTTAGTACCAAATCCTATTATAATTAAAAGTAATAAAAGTTATGAAAATATTTCAGAAAAAGTATTACAAAAATTAATACTAGAAGATATAGAATCAAATGCATTTTGTTTTATTGGTAGTGAGTATAAGATAAAAATAGGTAATTCATTCAACTATATAGATTTATTACTTTATAATTATGAATACAATTGTTTTATAGTAGTAGAATTAAAGGTAACAGAATTAAGAAAGGATCATATAGGTCAAATAGAAGTATATATGAATTATATAGATCAAAATATAAAAAAGATAAGTCAAGATAAAACAATTGGAATAATTATATGTAGGGAAAATAATGAATATGTAATTAAGTATTGTTCTGATAATAGAATAATAAGTAGAGAATATGAGATTGTATAGAAGACAATATAAATATAATATTGTTTTTTTAGGTCAAATATTCTGTTCTCTTACGAATAATAAAATAGAGGAGAGAATAATATGAATTATTATAATGAGATAAAAAATGAATTAGTAAATAATGAAATTAATAGAAAAGTTAAGAATTATTCTATAAATAAAAGTGATTTAAATACTTACTATAAAGTTGGAAAAATGTTAAGTGAAGCTGGTAAAAATAATGGAGAGGGAATCATAAAAGAATATTCAAAAAGATTAACCGAGGATTTAGGAAAGGGGTATACATTTACATCATTAACCAGAATGAGAAAACTATATCATCTTCTAGAAAAACTTGCGACAGTGTCGCAACAATTATCATATGGACACTATATAGAGTTATTGCCATATAGAATTTGATAAATCTAGAAATTTATCAGTATAATTATTTTAAATCAACGGCAAAAATGGGATTAATCCTATTTTTGCCGAAATATATATTTGTAGATGATTCAATAAACTAACAAAAATTAATCAATTGTCTAGATATTATTATATGTAAATAATTCAAATAATTGCGAATAAAACTTTTGATGTAACAATACTATGAATTATTATGATGAGATAAAAAATGAATTAGTAAATAATGAAATTAATAGAAAAGTTAAGAATTATTCTATTAATAAAAGTGATTTAAATACTTACTACAATGTTGGAAAAATGTTAAGTGAAGCTGGAAAACATTATGGAGAAGGA
Organism: uncultured Erysipelotrichaceae bacterium; assembly: GCA_902780395.1. Classification (GTDB taxonomy): domain Bacteria; phylum Bacillota_I; class Bacilli_A; order RF39; family UBA660; genus UBA3789. Next base: position 1,005 of record CACZFH010000044.1, on the reverse strand, counting down.
ATTATAAAAGAATAGTCAAAAAGATTAAAGAATGATTTGAAAAAGAATTATAGTATTAGATTGCTATATAGAATGCTTAAATATTATAATTTTGTAACAAGTGAAAAAATGCCGACACTGTCGGCAAAAATATCATGGAGCCATTATGACGAAGTATTAAAATATGATGATATTAATAAAAATAACTACTATTTAAGCATAGTAGAAGACCAGAACTTATCAGTTAGAAAGTTAAGAACTATAATTAAATCTAATGAATATGTAATTAAGTATTGTTCTGATGATAGGATAATTACTAGAGAGTATGAGATTGTATAAAAGACAAATAAAATATTGTTTTTTTATGGTCCAATAGACTGTTTTCTTACGAATAATAAAATAGAGGGGGGAGAATAATATGAACTATTTTGATGAAATAAAAAATGAATTAGTAAATAATGAGATTAATAGAAAAGTAAAGAATTATTCTATTAATAAAAACGATTTAAATGCTTACTATAATGTTGGAAAAATGTTAAGTGAAGCAGGTAAACATTATGGAGAGGGAATCATAAAAGAATATTCAAAAAGATTAACCGAGGATTTAGGAAAAGGCTATAGCAAAAGAAACTTATGGCTAATGCTCAGATTTTATCAATTAAAAGAAAAAATGCAGACATTGTCTGCACAATTATCTTGGTCACATTATTGTGAATTATTATCATTTGAGAATATTGATAAAATAAACTATTATATAGAATTAGCAAGGTCTAGCAACTTATCTGTAAGACAATTAAGACAAAGAATAAGATCAAATGAATATGAAAGATTAGATGAAAAGACAAGAAATAAGTTAATTAATAAAGAAAGACAAAGTGTAATAGATTTTGTTAAAAATCCAATTATTATTAAAAATAAAAATAATTTTGAAAATATTTCAGAAAAAGTATTACAAAAATTAATACTAGAAGATATAGAATCATTTATGAAAGAACTAGGTAATGCATTTTGTTTTATTGGTAGTGA
>CACZFH010000043.1 GCA_902780395.1 uncultured Erysipelotrichaceae bacterium | reverse complement strand
TCGATATTCTCTTGCCATATTATTCTCCTTTCTTAAATTTTAACATATAAAAAATCTACACACTTTTTATTTTGTGTAGATTTTTTTCAAATCACTTCTCATCTTCTTTTTTTATGATTTATAACAATTCTTTTTAGCAATAGCCTTTAGTTTAGTAGCAGTAGAATGATCTAATTGCCCATGATTAGCTATTTTAAAATCTCCTAAAGTAGTTGGATCAACTCCAAACACTACAGAAGCAATACAATAATCGATTAAATATACACCAGTAGCGTTTTGATGATAATTGTCAGAAGCAAAAACATTAATATTATAATTCCATACTGCTTCATGCATACTAATTCCATCTTCAATAGGAATAAGAGGAATATTAAGTTCTTTTTCTAATTCACTCATTAAATCCGTATACATTTTTTGCAATTTATTTACTTTGCTTTTTGAAGTATTCTTATAATCCCATATTTTACGATAATAGACAATAGCATTAGGGTTATTTGCTTTTACATCATTAACCGTCTTAATTGCTCCAGTTTTATTATTATTTGACTTATCCTGTTCAATATAATCAGGTTGTAATATTACAGCATCATATCTATGATTTTTAATAATTGATTTATTATTTCCGTGATTATAAACATCATATAGTTTAGATCCACCTTTATTAGCAAATTGATAGCTAACTGAAAATCCTAATTGCTTTCCAATATCAACAACACCTTGAGTTATACCATTTTGTGAGAAACTATTACCAATAAACAAAACAGATGCATTTTTTGGCAAAATAGCGCTAGCTTTATCTCCTTTTTCATATTTCTCAGCATCCGGAAAAACATAACCTTTTTTAGACTTAGATTGATTATAAACATCTTCATAAGAACTATTAATTTCTAAAGTATAATTATTAGCTTTTTTTAAACAAGCTTTTAATGAAGAATGCTCAGTAACCAGATTTATTACAACATTAGTTATTAAAGAAATAAAAAAGACCATCACAAGAGCTATAACAGAATTAATTAATTTCTTTGTTAATTTTTTATCTTCAGGATTAGTAACAAATTTTATAAAAGTAATAGTTCCTGCAATAATAGCTAATATAGGAGCTATTATTTGAACAATTGATATAATTCTTTTAAATATAACAACAAAAACTATAGAAAAACCATTACAAGAACCTTGCATTTTTATCACTCCCAATTTATTATAACACATATAACACATTTTATAAAAATAGTATTTTACTTATTATGCTATTTTATTTCTTTACTTTTTGCAAAATAGTTGCCTATAAAATAAATAATATAATATAAAAAATATATTGAAAAAACAAATGAATTAGAGATATAATATCGATTAAATAAAAAAAATATGAGGAGAATAATATGAAAGAAGTTATAGAAAAATTAAAAGAAAAAGGAAAAACAATTGCTACAATGGAATCATGTACTGGTGGAGGACTAGCTTACACTATAACTAACGTAGAAGGAGCTAGCGATGTATTTCATTATGGGGCAGTTACATATTCAAACGAAGCCAAAATATCACAAGGAGTAGATTCTAAAATTATAGAAAAATATACAGTCTATAGTGAAGAAGTAGCCAAAGATATGAGTAAAAAAATAAGTTTATTAGCAAATTCAGATTATGGAGTAGGGGTTACGGGTAAATTAAATAGACCAGATAAAAACAATCCAAACGGAAATGATAACCAAGTTTTTTTCTCTATTTATGATAGAGAAAAAGATGAATATTATGTCACAAATCTTTTTGTAGATAGACCTACAAGAGAATTAAATAAACTATTAATTATAGAAAGCATAGAAAAAGAATTACTCACACTACTAAATCAAAAAGTATATATAAGAAAGTGATAAGAAGAATGGATAATTATCCATTTTTTTAATTTATAACTTTATATCAAAAAAAAGATATGATATGATATAATAAACATAATAAAAAATATAAAATAGGTGGTGAAAGAAAGGGATGAAGTCTTTCAAAAAAAGAAAAAAAAATAATAAAAAGTTACATCTATCATTTATCTATTTAATAATAATACTATTTATAACAATAGGTTTCTCATCATTTTCTAGCAATTTAAGTATCGATGGAGAAATAAGTTTTAAAACTCAAAAAGATATAAGAATAAGTAATATTACCGTAACAAATAACACCAATGAAGCTACATCTAATAATGAAAAATATAATGTAAATAGTATAACTAGTACAGTTAATCTTCCAAACGCCAGTTCAACAATAACTTATCTTATAGAAGTAAAAAACAAAGGGAATGTAGAGCAAGGTATATATGAATAAAGAAAGGAAGTAATTCATGATAGATTTAAAAAAACAAATAAAAAAGCATAATGAAAAAGAACAAGATATAAAAAAATTACAAAAAGAATTAAATAGTCATAAAAAAAGAAAAGAAGAAGAAGAAAAATTAATAAATATCTATCAAGAGACGATAAATAGGGAAAAAGCCGAAATAAATGAAACAGAAAATGAAATAATTGTAAGAATCAGATTAGGAGATTTGATAGATGAATTAACATCACTTACAGGAATTACACAGTATAAAACATATATTAATCTCTCTCCCAGCACAATTAACGGTTCATATTCAAAAGAAAAAATACTAAAAGAAGAACTAAATCATTTTAATACAATCTATATATACATAAAAGGAATAGAAAAACTAGCTGATGAAACATATCAAACTTATTTTAAATATGATTTTAATCTTCCAACTAGTTTATTAGAAATACAAGGAAATGGAAAACAATTAATAGATTGTTGTACACTAATAGAAAAAGATAATCAATATATTAATAATAAATTAGATATTACTTCTCTAAAAATAGAAAAAGAAAATGAACCAGACATTATATGTAACTTAACATTAAAAGAATTAAAAATATTAAATAGAAAAATCAGCCCAAAACAATTAGATATTTTAAATATGGCAATAAATAATTGTCTTGAAAGAAAAGAAATTTATACCAATCAAAAACAAAAAAGAAAGGAAAAATAAAAATGAAAAAAAATATAAAAATAATACTATTAATTATAACAATAATACTAATAACAGGATGTAGTTCAAATAATAAAGAAGGAGAGTCACTTTTAATAGAACTATCCAGTAATCCATCAACAGGATATACATGGACTTATGATATTTCAAATAATGACATAATCTCAATAGAAGAAGACTATGATGACTCAAATTGTGAGGAGAATACAGTAGGATGTGGTGGTTATAATGTATATAATATAAAAGCACTAAAAAAAGGTGAAACAACAATAACATTTACATATAGTTTTCCAAATAAAGTTAATTCTGAAGAAAAAAAAGCAGTATATGTTATAACAATAGATAAAGACCTAAAGATAGAAGAATATCATGAAGGTTCATACTTCTTAGAAGAAGATTAAAAATCTTCTTTTTTATTGAAAAAGAAAATTGCAATATGTTAGAATATAAAAAACATGAGGTGATAAGATGAAGTATTTCAAAAAAGGAGATATATTATTGTCAGCTTTTGATGATATATTTTTAGATTCACAAGAAAAACTAGATGAAGTAATAAAAGAAGAAAAATCTTATTTATTATTGAAAAATTATTTGAAAAATTTAGATTGGATATCTTTTTTGAAAGAATGCCAAGAAATACCCGGAGCCATAGAAATATTAAAAGAGCTTAAAGATAAAGACATCTTAAAAGGCTTCTTACTACAAATTAATTCCATAGAAGAAGGACAGGCAAAAGCAAATTATATAAGAGAAAAAGGAATCATATTACCCATTCACTATGCTCTAACACCACAAACAAAAAGTTTTATATATCCTCCAAATGAAAATATAATATTATTAGACACTCAAATAAAAAATACCGAAGATTGGGAAAGTCATGGAGGACATGCCATATTATATGACAATAAAATAAAGAAAAAAAGCAAAAAAAAGATCAACGATTTATCAAATTTATTAAAATAATAATAAATAACAATAATTGAAAATATAATAAAAATATGGTACTATAAAAATATAATCAAGGAGGAAATATGAAAAAGTTAAACTGGAAAAATATAACAATTATCTTAGGAATCACATCTATACTTTATATAGTACTATTAAAAACAATAGATGTAAGACCAATCGGTCCTTACCATACAAAGGTTGGTTTCGCAACAATCAATAACTTTGTTCATGTCTATTTACCAAAAAATACACCATGGTATAAAATAACGAAATACTTAGGATATATAACATTTTTAATAGTAGTATATTATGCATGGATAGGATTAAGTCAATTGATAAAATATAAATCAATAAAAAAAGTAGATAAAAAAATAATTCTATTAGGATTATTCTATATACTAGTAGGAATAGTATATTTATTCTTTGAAAAAGTAATTATCAATTACCGACCAATATTAATGAATAAAGAATTAGAAGCATCATTTCCATCATCACATACCATGTTAGCCTTATGTGTATGTGGCTCATCATTGATAATGAGTAATTATAGAATCAAAGATAAAAAGAAAAAAAGTATATTAGATATGATTACTTGGTCATTAATGATCGTACTAGTAGTAGGAAGAGTTTTATCAGGCGTTCACTGGTTAACAGATATAATAGGTTCAGTAATAATATCAGCTTTCCTATTATCATTACTACTAACATGTATAAAAAAAATAAAGAAATAAAAAGAAGTATCTAATTAGATACATTTTTTTATACATAAAAGGCATCTGTAACTTTACATTAATAGACCAAACAATTTACAAAGAGAAAAAATGTAAAAAGTGTAAATATAAAATAATGAGAACAAAAGTAAAAAAAGTGTAAATTAAAGTAAAATAAATAATATAAAATATATATAAAATAATATTTTTTAATAATAGCAATAAAAACAGACGATGTGTATAATTAAGTAAATTGACGTAAATAAAATCAAGCAATTATAATTGTATAAATAGACAAAAAAATAAAAAAGATATATATTAATCCATATTAATCGTATATATAATAACAAAAAAGCCAAATGACAATCACAAAATTAAGTGTTTTATTTCATTGTAAAGTAGATAAAAAAATAATTTGCTATAATAATTATAAAAACAAATAAAATTATAAAGAAAGGAGAATTAGATGGCAAATACTAAATTAATAATTAATACAAATAATTTAAAGAACAATATAAATAACATAAAATCTTACGTTGGAGCAAAAACAATGATGCCAATTATAAAAGCAAATGGCTATGGCACATATATAAACAAAAAATTAGATATAATTAATGAATTTGAAATAGTAGGAGTAGCAGAAGTCCAAGAAGGAATAGAAATAAGAAAACTAGGCTATAAAAAAGAAATATTCATATTAAATCAACCATCGATATCTGAATTAAATAATATCTATGAAAATCAATTAACAATTGGTCTTAGTAGTCTTCCATTTCTAGAAAAAATAGATAAAGAAATAAAAGTCCATTTAGAGATAGAAACAGGTATGAATAGAACAGGAATCAAATTAGAAGAACTAGATAATTTTATTAAAAAATGTAAGGAAAAACCCTATATCAAAGTTGTAGGAATCTATACACATTTCTCTTCAGCAGATAATGACTTAGAATATACAAATAAACAATTTGAAATCTTTGAAAAAGCCATTGAAATAGTAAAAAAACATTATAATTTAGAATATATTCACTGTAGTGCATCAAATGGCCTATTAAACTTCAAAGAAACCATTTCAAACACTATAAGGCCTGGAATTATATTATACGGATATGAATCATTTGAAGGAAGCAATAAACTATGCCCTGTAAAGCCAATAGCAACTTTAAAAACAGAGATAACATTTATAAAAAGGGTGAAAAAAGGAGAAGCCATCAGCTATAATCAAACATTTAAAGCACCATATGATATGATAGTTGGGACAATTCCTATAGGATATGCAGACGGCTTAAAAAGATGCTTATCTAACCAAGGAGAAGTTGTTATTAATAAGAAGAAACATAAAATAATAGGAAATATCTGTATGGATAGCTGTATGATAGATCTAACAGATACTAACTATGATGTAGGAGAAAGTGTCTATATCTGGGATAATGATACTATCACAATCGATGAAATAGCAAAAAAATGTAATACAATTAATTATGAAATATTATCAACCATAGGTGAAAGAGTAGAAAGAATATTTGAATAAAAATAGAGCAAAAAATATTTGCTCTTTTTTTGTCGAATTAAAAAAAAGGGGTATTACCCATCCAGATGTATAAAAAAATAAAAAATGGCAAATAATACTATTAGAAAAATGAAAAACATTCATTATTTCTTGACAAAATAAAGAAATCTGATTATTATAGGGAGCCATAAAGAGTTTTTATGTGCTTTTTAAAATTACATTATATTATGAAAATCTTTATTCATAAGATAGAGGGGAGAGGTATTATAAATGAACAAAGATAAAAAGAAACAGTCTAAGTTATTTGTAATTTATGGAATAATTGTAACAATTATTATTGGTATTTTTGCAATTAGTCCATTCAAAATTTCAAATATTATGACAAACTCTAAAAAGGTTAATGCCGCTGGAGATATTCCTGCGCATGAAAAAACAAGAACCAGTAACAATGATGGTACCTATAAAATATCATTAAGTGTAACTGGAGATGTTACAAAAAAGCCAAATAAAGCAAATGTCATCGTAATACTTGATAGTTCAGGTAGTATGAATAATCGTACTGGAGGAACAGGAAGTATAAGAAGACTAGCAGCCGCTAAAAACGCCGTTAACTCTTTAGCTAATAATTTATTAGCATACAACTCTAAAGAAGGCTATCCAGCAGATACAATCCAAATGGCCCTAGTAGATTTTAATAATCATGCTAACCAAGTTGGAAATATCACAACATCTGCTAGTACCTTTAATGGATATGTAAATGGGTTAACCTCAGGTGGAGGTACCAACTGGGAAGCAGCATTATCAACAGCAAACAGTATTAGTTTTGGTGATGATGATCAAACCTATGTAATATTTGTTTCTGATGGTAATCCAACATTCAGAGATACTAAAAACGGTTGGAATGACTGGACAGGCGGAGAATATCAAGCATGGGGTTCTGGAGAAGAAACAACTCAAAACATCACCCGTTGTTATACAACAGCTTTACCAAAAGCCCAAGAAATAGTTACAGCAGGTAAGAAATTCTATACAATTGGAGCATATGGAGACGTTGACCGTATGCAATCATTAACAACAGGAGCAGGAGCACCAGCAGGAAACTATTATAGCGCAGCAAATACTACAGAATTAGAAGCAGCATTAGAGTCAATCATGAATGAAATTTCTCAATCTGGTATTGCCAATGCTGAAATAGTAGATGGAACTACCAATAAAGTAGCATCTTCAACAGAAATCTTTGAATTACTAGAAGTAGATACTACTAGTTTCAAATACTATAAAAATGGTGTAGAATGGACATCAGAAGAAGATCCAGCTCCACCAGCAGCAACTTTAGATCCAGCAACTGGAAAAGTAACTTGGGATTTAAAATCAATAGGGTTATTAGAAAATGGAGTAAAATATGAAGTTACATTTGATGTATATCCATCACAATACACCTATGACTTAATAGCAGATTTAAAAAATGAAACTAAACAATATAATTTATTACCAAGTGTAATAAAAGAATATTTACATGACTTAGGAAATGGAAACTATTCTTTAGAAACAAATACAGTAGCAACATTATCATATGATGATACAAGAACAGAAGATGAAGAACAACCTGTAGAATATGATAATCCACCAGCAGTTGCAACAACAGCTGACACAATCTCAATTGAAAAAGAATGGGATAACACATTAGATTCTAGACAAAAAGAAGCTGTAGAAGTTAATTTACAAAGAGATGGTGTAGATTTCTACCCAGCAAACTTAAATGAAGCTAATAATTGGAAATTAAATAATATCTACATGGCAACAGGATTAGCTAGATTAAAAAATGGAGTATTAACTGTATTAGATATAGGACATGATTATAAATTTGCAGAATTAGGAGCAGCATCTTATAACTGGGAATTAGAAACAGAAACAGTTCACCCAATGCTAATTAATGGAGTATTAACAAAACTTATATTAGTAGAAGATAGTGCTAGTATTCCTTCACAAATGAGTAGTTCTAATTATTATAAAGATGATAATACAGAATATTTCAAATTAGCAAACGGAAAAGTATATAAAGCAGCTGGAACAGATGCTAAAATAAAAGCTACAAACCATCGTAGAAGTAATTTAAATATCAAAAAAGTAATTGAAGCAGCAAATGAAGCAAGTATAGACCAAAATCAAGAATTTACATTTACCATAAATGTAACACAAAAAGATGAAGAAAATAGACAAATACCAGATGACACAACAACAATCAACGATGATTTATGGTTTAATATACGTGATAATAATAATCAAGATGTCACATTAGATGAAGAACCAACAGGATGGCAAAAAGATCCAAATTCAACATATTACCACGCACCTAATGGAACTCAATTAGTAGTTAAATTAAAAAATGGTTATAATATGCGTTTTACAAATTTATTATCTAACACAGACTTTACAATTGTTGAGGAAAATTTAGATAAATATACTCTAAGTAAAATTGAATCTAATGATGATAAAAATGAATCAAATATCGCAACAAGAACTTTAAATGGACAAATAAAAAATGATAATACATCATATCAAGTAACATATACAAATGTTTATCAAAAAGTAAATATTCCAGTTGAAAAGAAATGGTTAAACGATGTCAATGATGGTGTACAACCAAAAGAAATAACAGTTGACCTATATGCAAATGGAGAAAAAGTAGAAAATCAAACAGCAACCATTAAAGCAAGTGAAGACTGGAAATACACTTGGAAAGATCTTGATAGATATAGTAATGGAGAAGAAATAAATTATACTATTAAAGAAATAAATAATAATATAAGCACCCATTATACAACAACTTATGAAGGTAATTATAAAAATGGATTTACAATTACCAATACAAGAAGACCTGAAGATATTTCAGTAGAAGTAAAAGCTAAAAAAGAATGGGACGATAAAAATAACCAAGATGGAATTAGACCAGACTCAGTAATATTTGAAATAAATGATGAAGATAAAACTCAAATCATATTAGATGGAACATCAGATCAAGATGGTCAAGGAGAATACAATGCTTGGGAAGCTACATTTAAAAATTTACCAAAATATAAAAATGGAATTGAAATTGAATATCAAGTAGAAGAAGTTAAGACTAATGTGTTAACAGGTACCGATGGACCAACTACATATTCAATTAACAAAACTGGAGATTATAAATCATCAATCACAATTACTAATAAACATACTCCACAAGTAACAGAAGTTACAGTGACCAAAGTATGGAAAGATAAAGATGACCAAGATGGTTATCGTCCAGATGACATCAATGTAATTTTACTAGCTGATGGTAAAGAAGCTGGTAATGCTACCTTATCAGAAGATAATGATTGGACTCATACATTTGATAAACTTGATAAGAAAGCTAATGGAAAAGATATTAAATATACAGTTCAAGAAGTTGAAGTAGATGAATATCAATCAGCTATCTCAGGAGACCAAGCAACTGGTTATACTATTACCAATACTCATGAAACTGAACAAACAGAAGTAAAAGTAACTAAAGTTTGGAATGATAAAGATAATCAAGATGGTTATCGTCCAGATGACATCAATGTAATTTTACTAGCTGATGGTAAAGAAGCTGGTAAAGCTACATTATCAGAAGCAAATAATTGGACTCATACATTTGATAAACTTGATAAGAAAGCTAATGGAAAAGATATTAAATATACAGTCCAAGAAGTTGAAGTAGATGAATATCAATCAGCTATCTCAGGAGACCAAAAAGATGGTTATACAATTACCAATACTCATGAAACTGAACAAACAGAAGTAAAAGTAACTAAAGTTTGGGATGATAATG
>CACZFH010000042.1 GCA_902780395.1 uncultured Erysipelotrichaceae bacterium | reverse complement strand
AGAAAAGTTTGTTGAGAACTTCATTTATCGATTCGCAAACAGCGTCGATGCAACAAGAGATTATGATATTAAATTTTATGATATCAATGAAGTACCTCCCAAAGTTAGTGTAAAAGTAGATTCTTTAACAGTATTATCTGTTAAGACAGGAGAAGATGAAAAAGCAGCAGCTGATATTACAACAAGTTATGATGCTATCTTAGAAACTACTTATTATGGTGATTTTGCAACTGAAGAGGGCTTAAAAGATATGAGTTTAGATCAATGTAAAAAACTAATTGATCTTGGAAAATAATGAAGAGAATTTTCTAAAATTCTCTTTTCTTGTGGTGTTATTTTTGCTATAATGAGAATGATAAAGAGGGTCTTGATATGAAGAAACTATTAAAAAGTATTATTAAATTAATATTATTGGCTATTTTTCTTATTTGTGTTATGACAGGGATTGATTATTATCGTATGATGCATGGAGAAGTTCCGGTCTTTAATCAATCTTTTTATAATAGTAAAACTAGAACACAAACTTATAAAGGAATAATTTATGTTGCTACAAGAGAATATTTTTCTAGTACTAGAGAACCATTAAATGAATCAGATAATCTTCGTTTTTATGTTTTTTCTTTTCCACTTCCTCTACCTAAATTAGAGAAGAAAGTTGATAATTCTTTTAAAATTGAAACTGAAGAGAAAAATAATTGTTCTGATGGAGCTGTTTTATATTATGCTGATTTAGATAAGAAAGTATATTTATATTGTATGTCTGATATTAAGATAATTGAAAACGGAAAGAAAGATACTTTGTTTAATTATCTTAGTAAAGATAATAGTATTATTGATAAAACTCTTAATCATATGGATTTATTAGGTATATATAATGATCAGACTACTTTAATGTTTCAAGCTTCTAAAGATTCTTTTACAAATTTGGGATTAACGATTTATCAATGTAATTCTTATAATGTAAATGATATTTATATTGGGCCTTTAACTATGGGATTTCATGATGATTTTTGTGTCTATAAAGATGATGATTTTAAGTTTATATATACTATTTCTGATGAGACTCCTGATGGTATTAATGAGGTAGTAGATGAAAATGGTAATGTTATACCAGAAGTGTTCTATGAGGATGAAGTTTATCGATATGAATTTAAGGTTCCTAAAAGTACTTATGTATTTATAAAAACTCCTGAAGTTAGAGGTAAAGCAGAAACTAAAACACCTTTATTAACAGCTCTTTCTTCTGGTATGGTTACAATTGAAGAAGTTGAGAAAAAAGGTTTACAATTTGATAAGATAGATAAAGCTAAAGAACTTGAAGAATTACAGAAAGCACAAGAAGAAAATAATAGTGGAGAAATCTCTTAGGATTTCTCCTTTTTTTTGAAATTAATTGTTTTTTTCTTCATATAATAGTAAAATAAAAGGGTATAGATAGGAGGGGACTATGTTAGAGTTAAAAAAGATTACAAAAATATATCGTACTGAAGAATTTGAACAGAAAGCTTTGGATGGAGTTAGTATTAACTTTCGAAAGTGTGAATTTGCTTCTATTTTAGGTCCTAGTGGTTCTGGAAAAACGACATTATTAAATATTATAGGTGGATTAGATCATTATGATTCAGGTGATTTAATAATTAATGAGACTAGTACTAAAAAATATAAAGATCGTGATTGGGATACTTATCGTAATCATCGAGTAGGTTTTGTATTTCAAAATTATAATTTAATATCTCATCAGTCAGTTTTAGTTAATGTTGAACTTGCTCTTACTTTATCTGGTGTTTCTAAAAAAGAAAGAGTAAAGAAAGCTAAGAAAGCTTTGGAAAGAGTAGGTTTAAAAGATCATATTCATAAAAGACCTTCTCAGTTGTCTGGTGGACAAATGCAAAGAGTGGCGATTGCTAGGGCATTGGTAAATGATCCAGAAATATTACTAGCTGATGAACCTACAGGGGCATTGGATACAGCTACTAGTAAACAAGTTATGGATTTGTTAGCGGAAATTGCTAAGGAAAAATTGGTTATTATGGTTACTCATAATGGCGAAATAGCAGAAGATTATTCTACTCGTATTGTTCGTTTGCAAGATGGAAAGATTATTGGAGATACTAATCCTTATGATGGAGGAGAAAATACCAAATTAGATTTATTACAAACAGAAAAAAAGAGTAAAAAAACATCTATGAATTATCGAACGGCACTTTCTTTATCTTTAAATAATTTAATGACTAAGAAAGGAAGAACTATTCTAACTGCTTTTGCTGGATCTATTGGTATTATTGGTATAGCTTTAATATTATCTTTATCTCATGGTATTAATTTATTTATTGCTAAGACAGAAGAAGATACTTTAAGTTCTTATCCATTAACTATTGAGAAAGAATCAGTAGATATGTCTAGTATGTTACAGAGTTTGTCTGGAGATAATGAGGTAGAAGATAAAGAAGATGGTAAAATTCATACTATTAGTATTATGGGTGATATGTTTGAAACTATGTCTAAGGAAGTAAAACATAATGATATTAAAAACTTTAAAAAGTATTTAGATGAACATAAAGAGATAAAAGATTATACTACGGCGGTATCTTATTCTTATAATGTTACTTTAAATTTATATAAAAATGATACTGATAAAGTTACTAGGGTAAATCCTACTACGGTTTTAGATACGATTGGTTTAAATTCTAGTGGTTCAAGTGTTTTGTATAGTGGCTTTTTAACTAATTATGATGTATTTTATCAATTATTAAATAATGATGAACTATTAAAACAACAATATGATTTAGTTGATGGTCATTGGCCAACTGACTATCATGAGATGGTATTAAATGTTGGTAAAAATAATGGAGTAAGTGATTATACTTTATATAGTTTAGGGATTCTTTCTCAAGATGATTTAAAAGGACAGTTTAATAATATGACAAGTGGTAAAGAAGTTCATTTTGATGATCATACTTATGAAACAAAAGATTTAATTGGACTTACTTTTAAAGTTGTTCCAAATGCTAGTTATTATGTTCGTGAAAATGGGGTTTGGGTTGATAAGAGCGATGATGAAGAATACATGAAAGAAGTTATTGCTAAAGCTGAAGAAGTTAAAATAGTTGGTATTATTCGTCAAAATGAAGAAGCAGTTGGTTCAGGACGTGATTATGGATTAGTTGGCTATAAAGAAGAATTAATGAACCATTTAGTTGAAGAAATTAGAGAAACAGATATTGCTAAGGAACAATTAGCTGATGAAAATATTAATGTATTTACAGGTAAGGAGTTTACAACTAATTCCAATTTCGATATGAGTTCTTTAACTCCAGAGCAAATGATGGCTTTTCAAAATATGTCTCAAGAAGAGATGGCTACTTTTATGAAAAGTTATTCGGAAAATATGACTTCTTCTTATGCTGAAAATCTACGTAAGATTGGTATTGCGGAGTTAGATAATCCTGATTATGTTTATATTTATCCTAAAGATTTTGATTCTAAAAAAGAGATTGTTAAAATAATTGATGATTTTAATAAAGGCAAAGAAGAGGCAGATCAGATTGAGTATACTGATGTTGTTGGTATTATGATGAGTAGTGTATCAACAATTGTTAATGTTATTAGTAGTGTATTGATTGCTTTTGTGGCTATTAGTTTAGTAGTTTCTAGTATTATGATTGCTATTATTACTTATATATCTGTTATTGAAAGAACAAAAGAAATTGGTATTTTAAGAGCAATTGGAGCTAGTAAGAAAGATATTTCTAGAGTCTTTAATGCAGAAACTTTAATTGAGGGATTAGCTGCTGGTGTTCTTGGAATTGTGGTAACAATTATTTTGAATATTCCAATTAATATTATTATTAAGAACGTTGTTAATATTAGTAATATATCAGTATTACCAATTGATGGCGCTATTGCTTTAATTATAATTAGTGTTTTATTAACAGTATTAGCAGGATTTATACCAGCTAAGATTGCATCTAAAAAAGATCCAGTAGAGGCACTTAGAAGTGAATAGATGTTTTTGGGTTAATTTAAATAATCCTTTATATATTAAATATCATGATGAAGAGTGGGGAAGAGCAAGTTATGATGATCAGCATTTATTTGAAATGTTAATTTTAGAATCATTTCAAGCTGGTCTTTCCTGGGAATGTATTTTAAATAAGAGAGATGATTTTCGAAAGGCATTTGATAATTTTGATGTTATAAAAGTTTCTAATTATGATGATAATAAAATAGAAGAGTTGTATCATAATGAGAAAATTGTTCGAAATAAAAGAAAGATTATTGCTAGTATAGGGAATGCTAAAGTGTTTTTAGATATTCAAAAAGAATATGGTAGTTTTGCTAATTACATATGGTCTTTTGTAGGTAATAAGGTTATTAAAAGGATAAGTAAGGAAAATATCTCTTCAAATGAATTATCTGATAAAATATCTAATGATTTAAAAAGAAGAGGAATGAGTTTTGTTGGGACTACTATTATCTACTCTTATTTACAAGCAATTGGTATTATTAATGATCATGATTTAGATTGTGATTTTAAGTAAAAAAGTCTTTTCATAATTGTCATTCTTGACTAATTGGCTGTTTTGAATTATTATTAATAAAGTTAATAGATTTGGAGTGGGTTTAATGAATGTAATTGTTGTTGGTGGAGTAGTTGAAAAAGATGGTAAATTTTTACTTGTTAAAGAAAATAGAGGTCGTTGGAAAGGTACTTGGAATATACCGGCAGGTAAGTTAGAAGAGCATGAATCTGTTATTGAAGGTGCAGAAAGAGAATTCTTTGAAGAAACTGGTTGTAAAGGCTCTGTTTGTGGATTACTGAGTATTCTTAATAGAGTGTATGATGATATGAATATAATTTCATTTGTTTTTGATATGAATTTAATTGATGAAGATATCCATAGTAATGGTTTAGAAATTGAAGATGTAGCTTGGTTTTCTTATGAAGAATTGCTTGAAATGAAGGGTAAACTAAGGGCCGATGGTTTCTATCTTCCTACTTTACAAAAGAAACTAGAAAAGAAAATTTTACCAACTAATCTTATTAATATTAATCGATTCGATAAAAAAAATAGTTAATTTTAACTATTTTTTTCTTTATTTAAATAATTGGCAGATTGAAGACTTTTTCTATGTCACTATATATAGTGAAGATATATTGAGGTTTTTTTTCTTTTTTACCTTAATTTATTTCTATGTAATTTCTTTGTGCTATTGTTTTTGTTTTCTTTTTTGCTTTATTATTTTCAAATGTTGTATACAATCCTAAGAATTGTATTTTTCTTATTTCTTGTTCAAGTTTTGATAATAGTTCATTTTCTTCTTTAATATCTTCTATATCTTCATAAAACTCTTCATATGATTCATAGTATTTTCCTTTAGCTTCATCTTCACTTAGCAATGGGTATTCTTTTCTTATTTCAATTGATTCAGGAGATATTTCTACTATTATATAGTATTTTATATTACCATCTTTATCTGTGTGGGTATAGTCATAGTAAATATCATCAATAACTTTTATATCTAAATAGTCGCCTTTTGGATCATATAGCATATGATTGTAGGAGTAGTTGTTTTTCATAGCACTATTAAATACTTTTGATGGAGTAATTATTGATCTAAAAAATATTTCTTCTTCTTCTGAATACTCTTTTTCTCTTTTATTCATTAATCTTTCTAATTCAGTTTCAAAGGTTTTATTATTTACTAGGGTGTAAGTTCTTTTTGTTGATGGTTGTAAAGTAATAGAATCTTGCGGTATTATTTGTGTTTCTAATTGAATAAGATAGTTATTCTTATCAAAAGTTAAGATGTGTTTATAGTTATTTGTTAAATAAGTAACTGGATCATTATATATACTAGTTATTTTTTTTGATTTGTGATGGATAATTTCTATAATATAGTTTTCGTTTGTTTCTCTTGATTTCAACTTATATTCATAGTATTTTGAAAAACTATTAGTTATATATTGAGTATTTAAAACTGGATACTGCTCATTTTGAATTTTAACTATATTGTCTTTGGTAGTTAATGCTTTATATACATCTTCTATTGCTTCTTTATCTGTTATGTTTATCCAATCAATTGTGTTATTTGTATCTTGGGTACTTATCATTTCAAAATAATCTTCTAAAAAGTTTAAATTCCAATTTTCTATTGTTTGTTGTCTTTTTTTCATTGATTCTCTCCTTTAAAAACTTTTATTGTTTTTTACTATAACACAGGTTTATGGTCAATACAACTTTTATTTATTTTACTTGATTATTATAATTGTTTGTTTTATACTTATTAATGCTTAATAGAGAAAGAAGGAAATATATGATAAGGTTATTTCATTATTTTACTAAGAAAGATTATTTGGTACTTTTTTGTGTTATTTCTTTAGTAGTTTTTTCGGTGTTTTTAGATTTACGTACTCCTGAATATATGAGTGAAATTACTAAATTAGTTCAAACGGAAGATTCTACGATGAGAGAAATCTTAGTAGCAGGTGGACATATGCTTATATGTGCTGTTCTTAGTCTTTTGTCTACTATTTGTGTGGGATTTTTTACTTCATTACTTTCAGCTCGTTTTTCTAGAACTATTAGGAGAAAAATATTTGAAAAAGTTGAGAGTTTTGGAATACAAGAAATGAAAAAGTTTTCTACTAGTAGTTTGATTACTCGTACTACTAATGATGTTACTCAAATTGAGTCTTTAATTGCGATGGGTTTACAACTACTTATTAAATCTCCAGTTATGGCAGTATGGGCTTTAGTAAAAATTATAGGTAAGAGTGGAGAATTGAGTTTAGTAACTTTTGCCGGAGTTGTTATTATTGTGGTTACTAATCTAATTATTATTAGTATTGTTTCCCCTCGTTTTGAAAGAATTCAAAAATTAACAGATAAATTAAATGGAACTACGCGTGAGAATTTAACTGGTATTCGTGTTGTTCATGCTTTTAATGCTGAGAAATTTATGCAAAAAAGATTTCATGATGTTAATGATGAGTTGAGTGGAATTCATTTAAAAATCACTAGAACATTTGCTTTGATGGATCCAGTTATGAATTTTGTTATGCACTTTCAACATTTAGGTATCTACGTTGTTGGAGCATATTTAATTATGAATAGTGGTTTGATGGATAAGATTACGATGTTTAGTAATATGGTGGTATTTTCTAGTTATGGAATTCAAGTTATTATTTCCTTTTTGATGTTAACTTTTATTTTTATGATTTTACCAAGAGCGAGAGTATCTGCTAATCGTATTAATGAAGTTTTGGATGAAGAAGTTAGTATTAAAACAGGATCTTTTAATGGTGATACAGTTGAAGTAGGTACTGTTGAATTTGAGAATGTTAGTTTTAAGTATCCTGATGCTGATGAGTACTTATTAAAGAATATTTCTTTTAAAGTTAATAAGGGAGAAACTATTGCTTTTATTGGGTCTACTGGTTCTGGTAAATCTACTTTAATTAATTTAGTTCCTAGATTATATGATGCTACTGATGGGGCTGTTTATGTTGATGGAGTTAATGTTAAGGATTATCAATTAAAAGAATTAAATAATAAGATTGGGTATATTCCACAAAAAGCTTTTATGTTTAATGGGACTGTTTTTGATAATGTTAGTTATGGTGATAATGGTAGAGAAAAACCTTCTTTAGAAAAAGTTAAGGAGGCTATCAAGATTGCTCAAGGTAAGAGTTTTGTTGAAAAGATGGATGATGGTTATCAATCTCATATTGCGAGAGGGGGAACCAATATTAGTGGTGGTCAAAAGCAAAGACTTTCTATTGCTAGGGCAATTGCTAGAGATCCAGAAATTTATATTTTTGACGATTCTTTTAGTGCTTTAGATTATCAAACTGATGCTAAACTTCGTAGTGAATTAAAAAAATATACAAAGAATTCTACTTGTATGATTGTAGCTCAAAGAATTGGTACTATTATGAATGCTGATAAAATAGTTGTTTTAGATAAAGGAGAATGTGTTGGTTTTGGTACTCATAAAGAATTATTAAACAATTGTGAAGTGTACCGAGAAATTGCCTTATCGCAATTAAGTGAGGAGGAGTTAAATCATGCATAGACAAAGAGCAGATGAAAAAGTTAAAGATTTCAAAGGAACTTTACTTCGGTTATTTAAAAACTTAGATCATTGGCGTTATATGATGGTAACATCTATTATCTTGGCATTATTGGCGGCAATTTTATCGACGATTGGTCCTAATAAATTAGCTGACGTTACAGATATTATAAGTGAAGGAATTAAACCTAATACTGCTAAATTAGAAGAAGTTGCTGAACATATTTATCAAAATATTGCTATTAATTATCCTATGAAAGATATCGATAATACTACTTTTTCAGTAGAAGATATTGATGAGGAACAATTAAGAAATGTTTTGAGTAATTTTAAAATAGATGGAGTTTTAATAACGGTAGATGATCAAATTCAATTTTTAAAGTGTTCTCAAGGATTTGATTCTTCACTTTCTAATGAAGAGTTATTTACTAAGATGCAAGAATTACCTTTATCTATTCAATCTTTAATAGACTCTAAAATTAATGTTGATAAGTTAAAGTATCATACTATTCTTTTAGCTATAATATATTTACTTAATTCTTTATTTGGTTATTTAGAAGGGTTTATTATGGCTTATGTGGGTATTGGTTATTCTAAACGATTAAGAAAAGAGATTAGTGAGAAGATTAATCGATTACCACTTAAATATTTTGATAATCACGAAACTGGTGATATTTTATCAAGAGTTACTAATGATGTAGATACTATAGGTATTAATATGAGTGATAATATAACTTCTTTAGTTGCTAATATTACATTATTTTTAGGATCTATTGTGATGATGTTTGTTACTAATTGGATTATGGCTTTGACGGCTATTTTTGCTAGTATATTTGGTTTTATGTTTTCTTTCTTCTTATTAAAGAAAAGTCAGAAATACTTTGTTCAAAGGCAAAAAGAACTTGGTGACTTAAATGGACATATTGAAGAGATATATTCAGGACATAATGTAGTTAAAGCTTATAATGGAGAAGAAAGTGCTTTAGAGAAATTTGATCGTATTAATAATAATCTTTATAATTGTAATCGAAAGAGTCAATTCTTATCTGGTATAATGCAACCTATTATGCATTTTATTGGTAATTTTGGTTATGTAGCAGTATGTGTTGTAGGTGCTTTACTAGTTATGAATCATAAGACTTCTTTTGGGGTTATTGTGGCATTTATGATATATATTAGATTATTTACTAATCCTCTTTCTCGAATTGCTCAAAACATGACTATTATGCAATCTATAGCAGCAGCAGCTGAGAGAGTTTTTGAATTTATGGATGAAGAGGAAATGCCTAATGAAAATACTAAACAATTAATTGATAGAAAAAAGGCTATGGGTAATATTGAGTTTAAACATGTTCAATTTGGTTATGATGATAATAAAATGATTATTAAAGATTTTAGTGCTTCGGTTAAAGCAGGAGAAAAAATTGCTATTGTAGGTCCTACCGGAGCGGGAAAAACAACGATGGTTAATTTATTGATGAAATTCTATGATATTCAGTCAGGAGATATTTTGATTGATGGTATAAATCTTAGGGAATTATCAAGAGAGAATATTCATAATTTATTTGTTATGGTTTTACAAGATACTTGGTTGTTTGATGGAACCATTCGAGATAATTTACGTTTTAATCATAAGAGAATTAGCGATGATGAAATATGGAAGGTTTGTAAGACAGTAGGAATTGATCATTTTATTAAAACACTTCCAGGAGGATTAGATTCATTAGTTAGTGATAATGAGGCAATTTCTTCCGGACAAAAACAGTTACTTACTATTGCTAGAGGTATGATTGAAGATGCGCCTTTCTTAATATTGGATGAGGCTACTTCTAATGTTGATACTCGTACAGAAGAACTTGTTCAAAAGGCTATGGATAAGTTAACAGAAGGGAAAACTTCTTTCATTATTGCTCATCGTTTAAGTACAATTAAAAATGCTGATTTGATATTAGTAATGGATGATGGTAATATTGTTGAGCAAGGAAAACATGAAGACTTATTAAAGAAAAATGGTTTCTATGCGAATCTTTATAATTCACAATTTCAAAAATAGGTTTTTACCTATTTTTTTTTGGTTCTTATATTGACGAAAATTGAGTTGCATTATACAATTGATTATAGTAGGTGACTAACTATTAGAAGTCAATAATAATTTTGAATATTTAATAGTTCGTTATAAATTGGAGTTTATCCCATGCCAAAAAGATTTCACTATGTG
>CACZFH010000041.1 GCA_902780395.1 uncultured Erysipelotrichaceae bacterium | reverse complement strand
GAATATTTTTGTGTTAAAGCACTTTTAAAAACAGAACTAATGCTTGTCATAGCTATTCCTCCATCCTTATTATCATAATTAAATTATATCATAAAAATAAAAAAATAAAAGTAAATTATGATATAATCTAAATGGTGATACATATCAAAACAATAAAAGAAGAAATAACCAATGAAATAGAAATAAAAAATTCTAGATTTATTACTAGAATTTTTAAAGCTGAAATAGAAAGCATTCCTCTATACTTAAATCAAGTAAAACAAGAATATCCAAAAGCAACTCATTATTGCTATGCTTATATTAGTAAGAATTGTCAAAAATCATCTGATGATAATGAACCAACTGGTACAGCTGGGAAACCTATTCTAAATGTTCTTGAAAAAGAAAACTTAGAAAAAGTATTAGTTATCATAATTCGCTATTTTGGAGGAATAAAATTAGGAGCTGGTGGATTAATTAGAGCCTATACCAAAGCCACCACTGAAGCCTTGCAAAAAGCCACATTCCAAGAAGTAGTTGATGCATATAAAATAAAGATACACTTTCCCTATTCTGAGGAAAAGAGAATAACCTACTTACTAAAAGAAGATAATATTATAAAAAAAGAATTTCAAACAGAAATTACCTACTGGGCCATCATCGAAAAAGAAAAATTAAAGGAACTAGGCCCTATCAAATATGAAATAATAGAAGAAACAACCATAAAAAGAGATTACTAGAATCTCTTTTATGTTTCTATTAATACTTTTAGCTTTTTTATAACTTTCTTTTCAATTCTAGAAATATAAGATTGTGAAATACCCAATTTATCAGCTACTTCTTTTTGAGTAAATTCATCATTACCAAGTAAGCCATATCTAAGGATCATAATTTCTCTATCTCGTGGTTTTAAGTGCAATATTTCTTGAATCATAAGAGTTTTATTATCCTGTAATTCAATCTGCTTCATAACATCTTCTTTATCAGAGCCAATTACATCTTCTAAATGTAATTCATTCCCATCTCCATCAAAAGAAAGAGCTTGTTCAATGCTTACTTCTCCTTTATTTTTTTTATTCTTTCTTAAATACATTAATATTTCATTATCAATACAACGTGAAGCATAAGTTGCCAGTTTAATATTTTTATCACTACTGAAAGTTTGAATAGCTTTGATTAAACCAACACTACCAATACTAACTAAATCCTCTAAATCTACTCCCGTATTTTCATATTTCTTAGCCAAAAACACAACCAATCTTAAATTATGTTCAATTAACTTATCTTTAGCACTCACATCACCTTTTTCCTTAAGGTTTAACAAATAAGTCTCTTCTTCTCTACTAAGTGGTTCTGGCAAAACGTCAGTTGCTCCTACATAAAAACAACTACCTACTTTATGAAAAACTCTTTTTAAAAAATTTATTATTATCAACATAATCTCTCCTTTATACAATTTGGTAATATACATTGAACCCCTCCTAAAGAAAACTTATCTTTCGCAATTCCTACTAAACAATGAGGTATTTCTTTTTTATTAATAATTACTTTATCAGGACGAATACAACAAACAACACCACTAGTATTTAAAGCTTTATAAGGAACATATATCCATTTTTTAGAAGAAATATTTATATCAGCAAGAATAATACTTTCTCCATGATAAGGAGAAACTAAATGATTTCCAGTATCTAATAATCCTTCCAATATATAAGTCTTTTTTTTAATAGTAATAAATACCATATATTTATTGGGAATAATCTCTTTATACTTTAAAAAGCTAAGAACAAGAATAGAAACTAGCAAAATACTTCCAATTATTAAGAATAAATAAGAAGATAAAGGATGAAATGATAAGTCCATTCCATAGAAAAAACCACCTAACAAAAAACTAATCATATAAAATACTCCTAAATTTGAAAAGAAAGAAGAAAATCCAAAAGAAATTAAAATCATCAAAGAACTAAAACATAATTTAAAAAATAACAATTGAAATGAACTCATTTTAATAAACAATAAAATAATAGAAAAAGAACCAATCAAACTCCCTAATAATAACCTAAAACAATTAGCTTTTCTTTTTAAAATTCTCTTCGTACCAAATAAAATCATAAAATCTAATAAAAAGTTCAAGCAATAAATTACTTCATAATAAACTTTCATAATATCACCAATAAAAGAATAAAAAAAAAGAAACGAATTTCTTGTCGTTTCTTCTTTATATTTTTTTCTTTTTTAAAAATATTTTAATAATATATGATAAAAAGATAGTCATAATAAAGACAAAACACCATTTTAATACTGTATTTACAGTATCCATTTTATAAGTATATTTATCTATAATGGCAAAAATATTTTCAGGAAAATATTTTCCAAGAATATAAGAAACATCCTTTAGTCCAATATTACTCTTAACAAAAGCAACAATTCTTAAAAATATTTCTACAATTGCCATAAAAAAGACAAAAGAAGAAAACTTCTTAAAAAACATAACAACAACAATTAATCCAATAATAATCACTAATAAATCAATATACATAACCATCCACCTACTCTAGAATAATTCTAGCATAAAATAAAAAATAATTGAATAAAAAAAAGAAAGATTTAATCTAAAATTTTATCTCCCTTTTCTAACATTTTAGTAATAAAAACTCCATACCCTTTATAAGGATTATCAACTACCACATAATTAACAACCCCAATAACTTTATTATTTTGAATAATAGGAGAACCACTCATTCCTTGAATAATTCCTCCTGTTTCTTTTAAAAGTTTAGAATCAGTAATTTCAAAAAAAATATTCTTAGTATCAAGAGAATCTTCAATAGTAAGAACCTGTATATCATATTCTTTAATCTTATTATCTTCTAAAACAGTCCGAATAACAGCCTTCCCTCTTTTAATTTCAGAAGGATTAGCAATTGCCATTAACTCCTTATCTTGAATATCATCTTGATAAAATCCAAATATCCCTTCTGCCTCATTTGCTTCAATAATACCAATATCTTTATTAGAATCAATAGATGCTTTTTTACTCCCAATTACCCCATTTTCACTTTTTTTAACAGAATCAACCTCAGCCTTAAAAATAGCTCCTTGATTAATTAAAAATCGACTTTGTGAAGAGCTTTCAATTATTTCATGTCCTAAAGATCCAAAGACATGCGTTTCAGGATCAATATAAGATAATGTCCCAATCCCTTGAATATTATCTTTAACATACAATCCTGTTTTAAGAGAAGAATCTTGGAAAGAAAACTTAGGAGTTAGTGTTATATATTGATTATTTCTTAATACCTCAACACTAAAAGATTCACCTTTTTCTAGCACTGAATATAAGTCATCTATAGAAGATATTTCATCCTGATTTATTTTCAAGATAATATCTCCTTCCAAAAAGCCATTTTCTTTACCAATATATTCCCCTTCAACAGGATAAAAGCCAACTACATATACTCCTTTAGCTTGTACTGCAATACCTATCGTTTCTCCTCCAACATAGATAGAAGAAGAATAAGCTAAAGTAGTTAAAGGAAATAATAATAAAAACCAAAGAAGAGTCCATTTTTTTATCATAATAACACCTCAAATATAGTATCTACAAAAAATGACAAAAATATGCAAAGTATCAAAAGAATATATCCATTTCTTTGACATAATAAAAATAATCAAGTATATTTAAAATAGAGGTGAATAAGATGCCAAGAAACGAAATAATAGTTGATGGAAGAAAACTTCCGGCCAAATATAATGAGGAAGAACAACAAAAAAATAGGGAAAGGAATAGAAGATTAAAAGAGCAAAGTCTTCAAGGAAGTACAGGAAAAAGGACTGGAAAAACCAAAAAAATATCAAGAAAAAGTTACATTGCAAGACTAAAAGTTCTTCTAGCAGCAGGTTTAATATCATCATACCTAATAGGTTACTTTACTCCCCAAGTCATAGAAAAATTCCAAGATGACGCTATCGTGGGAACTTTAATCAAAGAATACCAAGCCGATATTATTGAACAAAACACAGGAAGAATAGATGATAATAGTGGCTATTTTTATGATACATCAAATCTTGCTGCAATAGTAGCAGAAGCAGGAGAAGAAAACTATGATAAAAATATCTTCTTAATCTACTGTAATATTGGAGAGGAAAAAACCAATGAAGTAATAGAAAAACTATATCGAATTTATTTAAAAACAGGAGAGTGTAAAACCTTAGAAGAATATGTTCATAGTAAAGGTTATAAAGATATTGATGAATTCATAAATAAAACTAAACAAAGAATAATTTCTGAAAAAGAAATAGAAGATTTACAAGCAATGTTAAATAATGAAGAAGAAAAATCAAATAGCAATAGTAAAGGGAAATAATAGAAAGGGATCAATATGGAAAAAGAATTAGAAGTTATTGAAATAGATAATAAAGAGTATTGTGTAATAAATGAAGCAACATATAAAGAAAAAACTTTTTTATACTTATCAAATCTATTGGATGAAGAAGATACATTAATAAGAAAAGTAAGTTCTGAAGATAAAAGTACTGTTGTTCCTCTTCAAGATGAAAATGAATTTGAAATTGCTTGTAATTTGCTATGTAAAAATATTATAAACTAAAAAAAGATATCCAATTTGGATATCTTTTAAGTTTCGTCAACTTGAAAATCAACAACATCACCATTATCTTTAACTAATTTCGTAATAGCTTCTTCAGCAGTTTTTAATTTCTCATCACAAGCCTTAGCTAACTCCATAGCTTTTTGAAATTCGCTAATTGCATCATCTAAAGGAACTTCTCCTGTTTCAAGCTTCTTAACAATTGCCTCCAAACTTACTAATGAATCTTCAAAATTCATCTCTTTTTTTTCTTTCTTTTCTGCCATATATACCTCCTATATTACTTTTGCTTGTACAACTCCATCTTGGAATTCAATATCTAATAAATCATCTTTTTTAATCATTTTAGCACTTTGAATTACTTTATTATTCTTCTTAGTAAGAGTATACCCTCTCTTTAAAGTAAGTAAAGGACTAAGTGTTTCAAGTTTTGATAATACTGGAACAAATAAGTTCTTTTTTTGTTCAATTAATTGATAAGGATTTTGTAAAACATAAGAATTTTTTACTCTTAAAAACTCTTTTTCTTTTATATTTGTTAAATTTATTAAACTAAACTTTAATCGTTCAATCAAATGATCAAATACTAATTCCTTAGCTTGATAAATCATCATCGGATTCTGAAAAATATTTCTTGAAGTTAATTTCGTCAAACTTTGTCGATCTCTTTTAATCTGATTAATAATTGTATTATTTAAACGAATAGTTACTTGATGTAAATAATTTTCAATATCTTTTAATTGTGGAACAGCCATTTCCGCAGCTCCTGTTGGAGTAGGAGCTCTTAAATCAGCTACAAAATCAGAAATAGTAAAATCTATTTCGTGACCAACTGCACTAATAACTGGTGTCTTACATTCAAAAATAGCCCTAGCTACAATTTCTTCATTAAAAGCCCACAAATCTTCAATACTTCCACCACCACGTCCAACAATTAAAGTATCAAAGCCTGCTTGGTCTGCTCTCTTTATCTGTTTTACAATATCATCTTTAGCCTCTTCTCCTTGCACTAAAGCAGGGTATAAATAAATTTCAGTCAATGGCCATCTTCTCTTGATTGTAGAAATAATATCACGAATAGCAGCACCCGTAGGAGCAGTAATAACCCCTACTCGTTTAGGTATCTTAGGAATAGGTTTTTTGTAGCAATCCTTAAATAAACCTTCTTCTTCCAACTTCTTTTTTAATTGTTCAAAAGCAATATATAAATTACCAATTCCATCTTCCAATAATTCATTTACATAAATTTGATAACCACCATTAGCCTCAAATACACTAACTTTACCTGTTACCAATACCTTCATTCCATCCTGAGGAACAAATTTAATATTACGAGTATTAGAAGCAAACATAACCGCATTAATACGACTAGTTTCATCTTTTAAAGTAAAGTAGAAATGCCCCCTACTATGAGCTTTAAAATTAGATATTTCTCCTTTTAAAAACACTTCATTCAAATGAACATCATTATCAATTTTATACTTAATATAACGTGTTAACTGAGTTACTGTAATATACTTATCATTCAATGTATCACCTTCAATCAAAAAGAGAAATACTATTTCTCTACTTCATGGTAAATTTTATCCAATACTCCATTAATCATCTTAGTAACAGCTTCATCACTATATTGTTTAGATAATTCAATAGCTTCATTAATACAAACAACTGATGGAGTATCTGTATATAATAATTCATATATACCTAAAGCTAAAATAGCTTGATCAACTTTATTTAAACGATTATATTTCCAATCATTTAAAGATTCATTTGCCAACTTAATAATCTCTTCTTGATGTTCTAAAACACCATTAATACAATCATCTACAAATTTATTTTCAACTTCCAATTGTTCATGGATTAAATCTTTTAATTGATAATCAATCTTAGACTCCTGAAATAAAAATACTTGATAAAGTACTTTCATAATAACTTCTCTTAATTCACTTCTGTTTTTCATAGTATCACCTACTTCATTTTATCATAATATAATAAATTTTCAAATAACAAGCTTCATTCTTTTACAAATTATAATCATCTTCTTTAAATACCATTATCTATAAATCATAATTATATTAGTTATAAAAATAATTTATAAAAAAATAAAAAAAATAGATAATTCTATTTTTTTTAAATACTTTAATACTATCTTACAATTCTTTTCCCCGCTTCTATAATCGATCTAGCCCGCATTGCATCATTATCTCTTATTTGTTCAGCATAAATTTTAGCGTTTCTTTCACAAGACCTATTAATCGCAATTTTTCCAAATTCCCTAAAAGCAAAAGCTTGGACCATATCTAAATCATCATAGTCTTTCATAACTTCATGATATAAATCCTCTAAATTTCTTCGTATGCTATCATATTTAAAATGATATGTCAAAAACTTTACTTATTTTGAATTTCTTTTTTTAAATCATATAAATAATTTAATGCTTCCATCGGTGTCATTTCTAAAGGATTAATTTCCTTAATCTTTTCTTCTACTTCATTTTTTTGAGGAGTAGGTTCTTCCTCACTAAATTCAAATAAACTAGTCTGAGTATATTTTTCCTTTTTAACATTTTTCTTTTCATAAACACTTAATATCTCATCAGCTCTATCAATTAAAGAAGTAGGTAGATGAGCAAGACTAGCTACATGAATTCCATAACTCTTATCAACAGCACCTGGTTTTACCTTATGTAAGAAAGTTACTTTTCCATTCTCCTCTAAAGCCGAAACATGAACATTTTTTAAATGTTTTAATTCTTTTTCTAAAGAAGTAAGTTCATGATAATGAGTAGAAAACATAGTCTTAGCTTTAATCTTATCATGAATATATTCTAAAATAGCTTGTGCCAAACTCATACCATCATAAGTAGCAGTTCCTCTTCCTAATTCATCAAATAGAATTAAACTATTAGGCGTTGCTTCACTAATTGCATAATTAGCTTCTTTCATTTCTACCATAAAAGTAGATTCACCACTTACTAAATCATCACTAGCTCCAATTCTTGTAAAAATTTTATCAAAAATTGGTAAACTAGCACTTTTACAAGGAACAAAGCATCCCATTTGAGCCATAATAACAGTAATAGCACATTGTCTCATATAAGTAGACTTACCAGCCATATTTGGCCCTGTAATAAGTAAAATATCCGTTGTTTTATCCATAATAATATCATTAGGAATATACTCATTTTTCATTACTTGCTCAACAACTGGATGACGACAATCAATCAATTTAATACTTCTTTCATCAACAATTTCAGGTCTTGTAAACTTATAGGTATCTGAAACAATTGAAAAAGCTTGTAGCATATCTACTTCACTTAATATCTTAGCCGTTTTCTGTAAAGAGCCAACATATCTCTTAACAACTTCTCGAATATCCATAAATAGTTTATACTCTAAAGAAATAATCTTCTCTTCAGCACCTAAAATAATGTTTTCTTTTTCCTTTAATACTGGAGTAATAAAACGTTCACAATTCGCTAAAGTTTGTTTTCTTTCATAACCAAATTCTTCTTTTACCAAATTACATTGTCCCTTAGAAACCTCTATATAATATCCAAATACTTTATTAAACCCTACTTTTAAATTCTTAATCCCAGTACGTTTCTTCTCTTCTTGTTCCATTTCAAGAATAAAATCTTTTGAACCACTACTAATTCTTTTTAATTCATCTAATTCAGAATTATAACCTTCTTTAATTAAATGACCCTCATGTAAAGTAAAAGGAGCATCTTCTAATATTGTTCTTTCTAATAAAGAATGTAATTCTTCAAAAGTCTCTATTTTTGATTCATAATGAAGTTCTCCCAATATTTTAGAAATAGTAGGTAACTCTTTCAAAGATGATTTTAATTGTAATAAATCTTTAGCATTTAAATTACCATAAGTAATACGCCCTACTAATCTTTCTAAGTCATAAACATTACTTAAAGCATGAATTAAATCATCTCTTAAAATAAATTCACAACTTAATAAAGATACCATATCATATCTCTTTAATATTTCCTTTTTATTAGTTAAAGGATTAAGTATTGTATTTTTTAGCATTCTACTACCCATAGCTGTTTTACATTTATCTAATAACCATAACAAAGAATATTGTCTTTCCCGATTACGAATCGTTTCAACTAATTCTAAATTTCTCTTAGTATTAGCATCAAACTCTAAAAACATAGAACTTTTTACAATTTGACATGGTTGCAAATGATGAAGATCTCCCTTTTTCGTATCCAAAATATAATGAAGTAAATGCTTCAAAGTCTGAACAATTCTTATATCTTCTACATTTTCATAAATATAAGCATACTCTTCATCAATAGTTTCATCTTTAATAATAGAAACAAGCACTTCATAATTAGTCCTTAAAGAATCAACTAATTCTCTATTAATAGCATCATTTACAATTACTTCCCGAAAGCCCATTTTAGTAATCTCATGAATTACTTTATCATTTTCACCTTCTATCAAAGAAGCATAAACTTCTCCAGTTGAAACATCAGCATAACTTATTCCATAACAATAAGGAAAAGCATAAACATTAGCAATATAATTATTACTCTTAGAATCCATATTAGAATCAATTCTAGTTCCCTTAGTAACAACTTGAATTACATCTCTTTTGACCATTCCTTTTGTTTCTTTAGGATCTTCTAACTGTTCTACAATAGCAACTTTATATCCTTGGTCTACCAATTGATCAACATAAGAAGCATATGCATGATGAGGAATTCCACACATTGGAACTCTTTCTTCTAATCCTGCTTGTTTTCCTGTTAATGTTAACTCTAAAATACGAGAAGTCAAAATAGCATCATCAAAAAACATTTCATAAAAGTCCCCAAGACGAAAAAAGATAATACAATCTTCATATTCATCTTTAATATCCATATATTGTTGCATCATAGGACTTAGTTTACTACGATCAACTTCACTTCTCTTCATGTAACATCACCAAATACTATTATACAAAAAAAGATTCAAAAAAAAAAGAAATCATAGTCAAATTACTTATCTTTATAAGATTCTTGATCTGTTTTGCTAGCTAATTTCAAAGAACAATATAAAAACAACAAAATAAAACCAACTACAGCCCCTATTATATATTTCATAATTTCCCTCCAGAAAAATGTTTTATCACACTATCTAGAATATGTAAAATAATGAATTTTATGAATTATCTATCTATTTTCCTCAAAAAAAAGAAAAGTAAAAAAAAGAAGTTCTTCTTTTTAAAAAACTTCTAATAAAACAAATATAATTCTTAAGGAGCCAACTTTTTTCTAAAATTACCATTAATTCCAATTCCTTCACTTTTTATCATAAAAGCATCAGGACTTATTTCTGATAATTGTCTTTCTAATCTTTGCATCTCATATTTACTCATAGCCGAATATAATATATAAGTTTTAGAATAATCATATCCTCCATAAGCTTCCCAATAAGTAATATCACGATCTAAATATTCACGAATAAAGTCACGAATAGCATATGGTTTTTCTTTAGTAAAAATCATAACATAACTGCATATATTTTGCTTATGAGTATGATCAATAATTAAAGAATCAATAAAAGCATAAATAATAGAATAAATCATAATTGGAATACCATATAAAATACCACAAATACAATAAATAGTAATATTAATAATAGCATTTATTCTACCAACAGAAAAGCCATTATGACGAGTACTAATAATCAATCCTACAATATCAGTTCCTCCACCACTACCACCAGCAGATAAAAGCATTCCATTACCAACACCAGCTAAAATACCACCAATTAAAACAGACGTTAATATATCATCAATTAATGCAACTTTTAAAACCGGAATTGCACTTAAAAAAACAGTTTGTAAAAACACACACACCAAAGTACGTCTAAAAAATGTTTTACTAAGCATCTTATAAGCTAAAAAGAATAATGGCACATTAATAATAAAATAAATAACACCAGCTACATCAAATGGAAATGAAAACCATTGCTCTAAAACACTACGTATTAACTGAGATATTCCTAATACTCCTCCATTATATAAAGAATTAGGAACAATAAAAATATTAACTGCCAAAGCAAACAATATTATTCCCATCAAAGATTGTATCAGTTCTTTCATATCCCAATGAAAATATTTCTTTAAAAACTTATTAACTTCCTTCATAATATCCAACTCTCCTAAATTACAACTCCTAAAAACATAAATAAGTGCCTAAAAAAAGGAAATACAATTAATGTTACCTTATTAAAGTATTTCCTTCATGTCTACATTATATCATATTATTCCATCTTTTTCAAGTCTTTTAATTGAAATTATTACTTCAAGAGTTAAATGCAACTTTTTTAAATTTATTTTTTTAACTTGCATTTAGTCTTTTAATAGTATTTAATATTAATTCAATCAATTGTTTTC
>CACZFH010000040.1 GCA_902780395.1 uncultured Erysipelotrichaceae bacterium | reverse complement strand
AATATTGGTCCTATAATCCAAATAATATTTACTATTCTCTTAGCAATATAGACAAATCCTCCAACTATACCACCAGAACAGCTCATTAATATCATATTACCACATCTCTTTATAATTAGATTTTATCATATCTTATGTATTGTTACAAAAGGGTCTTTTTTTACTTTACAGTAATTCTTTGATGATAACTATTTTCTTTAATATAGAGACAAATATTAAGCTTTCTATCAATATTATAAATGTAAATAATGGTATTCCTAATAGAGAAGAAATTGCTTGATAAATGAACGTTTTTACCGTAATATCTAAAAATATTCCATGAATTAAGTATACTCCTAAGGATAAATCAGAACATTTCATTATGATGCTATTTTCTTTGGCCTTATGATAGTTTCCTACTAATAATAGAAAAAAAGCAAATGATGAGAACATGATAAAAGGCGTTCTATAGGCAAAATATAAATTGTAAAACATATTATATTTATGAGATGATTGATAATTTAATACGATACTTATTGTAAATAATACAATCATAGATATGACTAATGATATATTATATTTTTTGATATCTTTAGTTTTAGCAAATTCATATAAATATTTTCCTATGATGAAGAATCCCATATAACTAAAAATGGTAAAATACTCGGCTAATGTATGATTTAACATACTGGCTGTTGAAAAGAAGATCCATACTAATAATAGTAGTATTTTTATTGACTTTTTTGATTTATTCATAATTATTCTTAAGAGTGGTTGAATGATATATAATATTAGAATTGTATATAAAAACCATAAATGAGCTCTTAGTGGTTCAAATAGCAATCTATTTAATTGATCGTAAGTGGTTCCTAAATAGAAGTATTCCCATATTAAATAAATACTATCCCAGATTACTATTAATAATATAAACTTTGCAATTCTTTTCCAATACTTGGGTAGCTGAAATTTTCTATCTAGTAATAATGCTCCACTTATCATTAAAAATATTGGTACGCTTACTCTACAAATTGTATTAAAAATAAGTGAAATAATAAAAGATTTATTTCCAATAATACCAAAGCTTCTAGAGTAAACATTTGAAACATGAATCATAATAACCATTATCATAGCAATTGTTCTTGCTATATCAAAAGCAAATTCTCTTTCCTTTTTCATGTTCTTCACCTATTTAGTCTTTTCCTTATATTCTGCTATGGTATAGATATTACCATCTTCATATTTAACATAATTGTATGCTTTATTTTTTTTTGCTATTTTTATAGCATCTTTAAGTTTCTTAAAAGAACCTTTCTTAGTAATTTTCTCTGTTATTTCAGTGCTATCATTTCCTGTATAGGAGGTTGTTGTATTAATATATTTATAGGTAGTTTTCTTTTTTTTCTTTACTTTATAAATATAAGTAGTGTTTACTTTAAGGCTCGTTTCTCCTTTAAAGACAATGATATAATTATTGGGAATTATCTTTTCAACATTATTATTTTTGTATGATATTGTTATCATGCTTATTTCAAATATTATAAATAAAATAATAAAAATTAAAAAGCAAATCTTTTTTTTCATATTACCACCTACTATATTTTATCATATCCTTTTATTCTAATAAATATTATCTTCTATCTATTTTTTCTTCTTTATGCTAAAATTATGATAGAAAGAAGGTGTTTCTATGAATGGCTTTTCTGTCTTTATGTTTATTTTTGGATTTTTATTGTATGCAGCAGGGATTTATATTTATACAGGTCATAATAGTGAATTATTAATATGGAAAGGTTATAATAAAAATGCTACTAAAGAAGAATTAAAGAATATAGGAAAATGGGTTATTATTGTTGGATCTATTCCTATTATTCTAGCTATTTTAGGATGTCTTTCTATTATTAGTGCTTAATGTTGGAAGGAGAAAAGAGTTATGAAAAAAAGAATAATATTGCTTTTGTTATTACTACCTTTGTGCTTAACTGGATGTGTATTTCAAAAGGAAGAAGAAGTATTTAATAAGCATGATAGACTTGTTAAAGTAGATAAGAAAATCTTAGGAAATACTTTTATAAGAACGTACCATATTTATCATATAGCGGATAGTATGAATGAAAAATACGTTTATATTACTATTCGTGGATATAATCAAGAAGATATTGATACTGTACTTGTTGAAAGAGATTTATTTGATTCTTTAGAGGTTGATAAAGATTATGAATTTACTTTTAAAATCATTAATGAGGATATCGATGAAAGTATTCAGTCTATTTTTAAAAACTCTGAAATTGTTAAGGTTCAAGAAACAGATAAAGTTGGGAATGAGCAAATCAATGAAAATATGGATGGCAAATAAAGTCATCTTTTATTATCATATTTGACTTTTTATTATTTTTCTGTATAATATAAAAAGTTCAAAGGGAGGTTTTAAGATGAGTGATACAGATGAAATAGAACTTAGAGATTTTATTCAAGTTCCTATTAAAAGAGTTGACTATCATGATTTAGCTATTTCTGTTTGTTTTTGTCTTACGGAATATGCTAAAAAATATATTCATAGTGAGCAATCATCTCTCTTAGATATTAAACCTAAATTAAGAGATGCTGTTTTAATTGACGCTATTAATTATATAGGAATAAAAAATGAATTTGATTTTGGTTTAAATACTGAGTATTTATTTTCTGATGATGTGGATGAAGATAATATTGAACCAGAATTATTATTGAATGTTGTTTTAAAAGAATTTACTGGTTACTTATCTAATGAAAACATAGAAGAATCTGTTATAGAACATAGAGCTTATACCGATTATAAATTTGGCTTTGATAATGAAGAAGCAGAAGCTATTTTATTTGACTTTATTCGCTTTATAGCTTGGAAGAATTATTATGATATAGAAAATGAATTAATTAAAATGGAAAAAAATATCAATCGAAGAAAATATCTTAATCAAGGAAAGGTAGGTTTTTATCAAAAGAGATTGAAAACTGAACCGTTAGAAAAAATATTTGAACAAGAACTAGAAGCTATGATTATTGCTTTCTTATATAATGAAGAGAATCCTGATATGATTGAGGATGGCTTTTTGAAGGCCAAAGTATTAGCTTATAAGAATAAATAATAAAAATAACCGATAAGGTTATTTTTTTATACTTCTTTTAGAAAAGCACTGAAAATCCATACTTCTCTATTGTTTATTACTAGTTTAGCTGAATTTGTCTTTAAATCAATTTCTCTTACTTCATAAATATGATTATTTATAACATAGCTTTCTCCTCCATAGACGATATCATCTTGATTGATGGTTGAACCATATCGATCTACTTCGGTAAAATCAGCTAAGGGAATCCAATGATAAGAAGCTGCTCTTTCATTATAATATGTTGAGTAGTCCACTCCTGTTAATTTGAAATTACCAAATAAATTAGTACCTCTTTTTATAATATCTACATGAAAAATGCCATCAAACATTACTTTACTTCCTGGATAAATAATTTGATCTAGGGCATTATTTCCCGATATTTCTATGACAGGTACTTTTCCGGTTGTCTTCCAATTACCACCCATACCATATAATATATTGGTGTAATCAACAAAATAGCAGTCATCTAAATCATACTCGTTGTTGAATTGATAATTCCCATATTTATTCTTTTGCCAAGTCGTATCTTTACTTTGAGATACTTGAATATGACAATGTACTCCAGTAGCATTTCCTTTTTTTCCCATATTTCCTAGTTGATTGCCTTGTTCTACTATTTGACCAATAGTTGCATCCATAGAATCATCATGGGCTGTCATAAAGGTAGCATAATCAATTCTTCCATTGGCAAAACGTACTTTATTTATCGATTGCCACATAACTTGCCCCGATTCTTTATATACTTTTATGCATTTAGAAGTGCAGGGAGCATAGTAGGGATAACGTATTCCAGCTACTTTCCCTCTCACATCATTGGCATAAATTCCTTGATGAGAAAAAAAGCCCTTACTTCCTTGCGTAATATACATGTCAGTAAATGGGCATAAGAAATCTTCTATATTTCCTCGAATACTTTTTTGTCCTTTATACATCTATTTCACCTCATTATATTATATGTGAAATAGATTTTTGCTTTATAGTATTTGTCTTAACGAAATGTTTTTTGCATTAATGGACCTTCACTCTTTTTGTCTAGTCCTCTTTTTTCATAAGCATCAGCAGGCATCAATTCATATCCTCTTCTTTCATAGAAATCACAACTATTTGGTGTAGCCTTTATAAATATTTCATAACAATTAGGTAAAAATTTTTCTCTATTAATTGCTAAATAATTTAATGCAAAAGAAGCTATTCCATTTCCTCTTTCAGACTTATTTACAAATAGATACTCTAGTTTAAGAGCGTGTTCTACATTATTTAATGGTCTAATTACCATTCCACCTACTGTCTTACTATCCTTCTTAATAGCATAAGCCTTAACTTCTTCTCCAGCAATATCAGTTGCTACTTGAGATTCGAAAATATCCTTTATTTTTCCACTTTTAGGAGCAAATGATTTGATACGATAGTTCTCAAAATCTATTATATCTTTTGGTCCTTGTACAAGTTCTATTTTATACATACATAATCCCCTTTTTTCTGTACGGTGCTTATTATATCATACTTTTTTTAATCTGTCATTATTTATTTTTAAAAGCATGAATGTTATAATAAATATGAATAGTGGTGATTATATGGATGAAGAATTATTAGGATTAACAGAGGAGGAAGCAATTAAATTAGAAGAAGAAGGAAAAAATAATTTCTTAGTATTTCCTCCCTCTAAAACAAAAGAACAAATTATAAAAGAAAATGTATTTACTTATTTTAACTTTGTATTTTTGTTTTTAGCTATTTTATTATTATTAGTAGGTGCTTTTAGAGATATGTTATTCTTAGGAATTATTATCTGTAATACTTTGATTGGTATTTTTCAAGAATTAAGAGCTAAGAAAGTACTTGATAATTTACAAATGATTAATGTTCCAACAGCTAAGGTACGAAGAGAGGGAAAGACATATGATATTTCTACTGAAAACTTAGTATTAGGAGATATTGTTGAATTTTCTTCTGGAGATCAGATTTGTGCAGATGCTGTTGTGGTAAAAGGAAAAGTATCTGTCAATGAATCTCTATTAACAGGGGAATCTGACGAAATAAAAAAAGAAAAAGATGATCAATTATTGTCTGGAAGTTTTATAGTATCTGGTAAATGTTATGCTAAACTTACTAAGGTTGGAGCTGACTCTTATATATCTAAATTAACATTGCAAGCTAAAAGGGAAAAAACTATTGAACAGTCAGAAATAATTCGTTCTTTAAATAAAATTGTTTTATTTGCTGGTATAATTATTATTCCCATAGGTGCTACGCTTTTCTATCAGTCATTTTTCTTAAATGGAGAAACTATTAAAGCTAGTGTACAATCAATGGTTGCATCAGTATTAGGTATGATACCAGAGGGATTATTCTTGCTTTCTAGTATTACTCTTGCTTTAAGTGCCATGAGACTTGCTAATAAAAAGGTAATGCTACATGATATGAAATCGATAGAAACACTTGCTCGAGTTGATGTTTTATGTGTTGATAAAACTGGTACTATTACAAATAATGAAATGAAAGTGGAAGATTTTGAAGTAATTGATAAGACAGATAAAGATGAGGCGTTTCAAATTTTAAGTAATTTTGCTAAAGCCCAAGCAAAAGATAATATTACTATGTCAGCTTTAAAAGAATACTTTAATCGAAGTGCTACCGAGAAATCTGAAAGTGTCATTAGTTTTTCATCTGAGTTTAAATATAGTGGAGTTAATTTTGCTAGTGCAAATTATGTGTTAGGTGCCCCTGAATTTGTTTTAGGAGATCATTATGATCAATATAAAGAAAAAATTGAAAAACATGGTAAAGAGGGAAAACGTGTATTAGTGTTTGGTACTTATCCCGATGAAATAGATGGTAAAAAATTAACTAAAAAGGTAAGTCCAATAGCTTTGGTATTATTATCCAATCCAATTCGTGAAAATGCCAAGGAAACATTTCAATATTTCTATGAGCAGGGT
This sequence comes from uncultured Erysipelotrichaceae bacterium, assembly GCA_902780395.1. Classification (GTDB taxonomy): domain Bacteria; phylum Bacillota_I; class Bacilli_A; order RF39; family UBA660; genus UBA3789. Next base: position 6,265 of record CACZFH010000040.1, on the reverse strand, counting down.
GTTGAAATAAAAGTTATTTCTGGTGATAATCCTGTTACGGTTAGTGAAATTGCTAAAGCTGCTGGAATTCATAATGCTGAAAAATATGTAGATGCATCTACTTTACAAAGTGATCAAGATATTGAAAATGCTATGGAGAGTTTTAGTATATTTGGTAGAGTTACTCCTGATCAAAAGAGAAAATTTATTAAGGCTTTACAGAAACATGGTCATACTGTTGCTATGACTGGTGATGGAGTTAATGATGTTTTAGCTTTAAAAGATGCTGATTGTTCTGTTGCTATGGCTAGTGGATCACAAGCTGCTTGTGAAGCGGCACAAGTTGTTTTACTTGAGTCTGATTTTTCTAGAATGCCTGAAGTTGTTTGTGAAGGAAGGCAAGTTGTTAATAACTTGGAAAGATCTGGTAGTTTGTTTTTAGTTAAAAATATCTTCTCTCTACTAACTTCTATCTTAGCTATTTATTTTGGTATTAAATACCCATTACTGCCAGCTCAAATATCCTTGGTTAGTACTTTTACAATTGCTATTCCAGCATTCTTCTTATCACAGATTCCTAATCAAGATATTATTAAAGGACATTTCATGTTAAATATTATTCGTAAAGCAATACCTGGTGGAATTACTGATACTATTATGGTATGTAGTATGACAGCTTTTGGCTTAGTCTTTGGATTAAATTCAAATGATATTTCTACTTCGGCTGCTATCTTATTAGCAATTATTGGTTTAATGGTTTTACTAAGTATTAGTAAACCAATGAATATTTATAAATGGGCAATCTTTGGCTTAAATGCTTTGGCTATTGTATTTTGCCTTGTTTACTTACGAGATTGGTTCTCTATTACGAATAAAATGTCATTAAAAGGTTTACTGTTATGTATCAACTTCTCAATTATGACAGAAGCAATCTATAGATATGTATTTGGTATTTTCAATTTCTTTGAGAAATTATTTCAGAAAAAAACTACAAAAAAAGGAAATGTTTAATTTCCTTTTTTATTTTATAGTTGCAGCTATTGTTTTTAGACATCTACCTTCTGTTAATATATATCCATCATCACAATACTTTTCCTTAGCAGAGGTTGGATAGCAACCAGCGTTTAGTCCTGTATTTGTAACATATTTATTTGGATTTGGTATATCTATATATCCACTTTGATTACATGCTTTAATAACGGTTGAGGTATCCCATTTTACATAACAAGTATTTTCTGGAGTTACCCATTTAAAACCATGTGATTCACAATTACTTTTTGATGTATCATTTGTTTTAAAGTAAGCACAACCTGTAATTCCCCAATTCACTACTTTACCTTCTGTATATCCAGCATAGCTCATTTAAGTAACATGGACTTTTTCACAACTAGTTTGATAATCTTCTCTGGCATTATAATTAATAGTTGCACAAACTCCACCATCTATTTCTTTGGTACCATCTGGACATTTTTCTTTCACTACTGTTTCAATAATACATTTATTACCATCTAGAGTTCCTTCTTGGCAAGTATAATTTTTCTGCTTTTCTTCCTTTTTCTCAGGATTCTTTGAGTCATCTTCTTTTTTCCATTTGGCATATAAAGTAATATCTTCACAACTTAATAGAGCTCCACTTCTAATAGGAGTTGCATTATCATCTATCCAAGTAATAAATGAATAGCCTTCTCTTGTTACATCTTCTGGTAAATTTACTTCTTTGTCACATTCTACTATTAAATCTGATACTTCTGTTCCTCCAGTTGAATCAAAAGAAATAGTAAATGTTTTAGCATCCTCAGGTATTTTTTCCCATTCAGCTTTAAAGGTAGTATTCTTTGTAGCTGTTACTTTAGAAGCTTGCTTTTTATTTTTTACATACCATCCTTTGAAAGTGTATCCTTCTCTAGTAGTATTTGGAAGATTAACTTTTTCTCCTTTGGTAAGTTTCATTATTTTTACTGTACTTCCTCCATTTGAATCAAAAGTAAATGTTATTTTTCCATCTATATTTGATTCATTGTGTTTTATAATAATATATGCTCCTGAAACACATAACACACATAGAACTATAACTATCAAGATTATCATTTTTTTCTTTTTCATAACCTTTTTTATTTGCTTTTTTTAAGCATACTCCTCTCTTACTTTAAGCTCTTTTTATAATTTCATAGTACCATAATTTTATTTTTTCTTCAACAAGAAAACAACCTATATGGTTGCTTCTTGTTTAGTGCTCTTTTTACTTGTTTTCTTCTTAGAAATACTTTTATCTACAATTTCTTCCTGTGGTATTTTAATTACTTCTGTTCTTTCTTTTTTCTTAACTTTTTCCTTCTTTTTAGGAAAGTCTTTTATTGTTATATGAAACATTTTGCAATACTTATTAAATTCTTTGGGAATAAATATTTTATCTACTAATAATACTCTAATTATATCTTTACTAAAGCCTAATAAAATTATTATTAAAAACCCAGAAAATGGGATAATAGTATTTAATCCTAAGATTGAAATTAAACTAATTATTGTTAGGGTTATTTCTAATCCTTTCATTTTATTTTTTAATAGTAAAAATAGAAATAGTTCAATGCTAATAAAGATTAATCCTGAAATACATCCTAAAATTAGAATACTTGTTGGAAAAATTGTAGGAACATTATATGATAGTTCTTTTAGTGTTAAGGAATAACCAATACAAACAATTCCAAGTAAGAATGATATAGAACTATATATATTTAAAAATAGATTTGCTCTTTTATTCATTATTTCACCTTCAATCGGATTATTATTATAATGAATTATAGAGGAATTGTAAAGTTAAAATAATCCCCATTCTGCTAATTTTTCAAAGCCACCTATTTTTTCTATATAGTCTTTAGCAGTTTCTACTATTTTATAATAAGGAATTCCAGCAATTGTTTCATCTCCTATAGCACAACTATATTGAACTGTTTTTTTAGTTTCTTGAGCTTTTAAAAATGCATAGATATTAACAGCTACATCAGCTTTTGATAAATCTTTTCCATGTAATCCCCCACCTGTAACAGATTTTGCCATATCGGATCCAAGTTTTCTATTGGTTGCTCCAGAATCTGTGTTTGGTCCACCTATCCAGTTTCCTAATGGATTTACAATAGCAGAAGGATACTCTTTTTGTAATTCTTCAGTGTTAGCGTGACTCTGACAGATTACCAATTTATCTTTATCTAAAATATATTTTCCATCATATGGATATTTTAGATATATTTCTCTAGCTATTTTAGATAGTTTTTTTTCTTCTCTTGATAATGGTACTCCCTTAAAAATACCATTATCACCACAACGTATTTTATCTTTCTGATTATTAGCTAGTTTCTCATCTTGTTTTTCAACGATTAAGTTTAATGAAACCTTGCCTACTAATCTATTTAGTATCTTAGTTACTTCTTGTTTGGTAATCTTTTCACTTGTTTCAATTATGATATTGCAAGTTCCATGTCCTAATAATACTTCTACAGCAATCTTTGGGTTATCATTTTTTTGATAAGCTAAATCAACAATAGCACCGGCTATTCTATCTGCCACTTTATCTGGATGTGATGGGTTTACTTTTTCTATCATACTTCCTCCTTTCTACATCTTGCTAGAAACAAAAAAGACTTAAGATAACTTAAGTCTAGCCGTTACCTTATAGTTCTAGCATTACCACCTAATTTAATAGGTTGGTGTGACTTCATAGGGCTAGTCCCTCCATCACTCTTTATAAGATGTGAATTTATTGTATCATGTTTCTTTTTATATTTCAATTATTAATACTAAAAAAAATATCCACAGGATTTGTGGATATCTTCTATTTATTTTTCTTTGGTTCTTCTTTTAAATAACTGAATAAATAAGCGGCTCCTGCACCACCAATTAGAGGTGCAACTATAAATACCCATAATTGTTTAATGGCATCGCCACCGACAAATAAAGCTGGAGCAATACTTCTAGCTGGATTTACAGATGTTCCAGTTAGAGGAATTCCTATTAAGTGAACAAATGTTAGTGTTAGACCTATCACTATACCTGCTACACTGGTATATTTATCATCACTTGTTACCCCTAAGATGGTAAAGACAAATACCATAGTAAGTATTATTTCGGTTATAAGAGCTGCTACTAGAGAAATATTATTAGCGGACATTTCACCATAGTAATTAGCTCCTAAAGATATCGTTCCAAGATTAGTTGAAGATAAAATAAGGAATAAGATAGCAGTTCCAACAATGGCTCCTAAGATTTGAGCTAGTACATAGTAAGCAAAATCTTTCTTAGACATTTTCTTCAAAATAAGCATAGCTAAGGAAACAGCTGGATTTACATGGCATCCTGAAATATTACCAATTACATAGGCTTCTGCTACTATAGCTAATCCAAAAGCTAGAGAAGTAGCTACTAAATCTCCTCCTGACACTACTGCTATTCCTGTACCAAATAATACTAATACTAGTGTTCCTAAAAATTCTGCAATATACTTTTTCATCTCAATTCTCCTTTCTATTTTTATTTTAATTCTAACAATTATTGATGTCAAACCATTTTCTTTTATGTTACAATTTATAAAGAGGTTTTTATATGTTGTTATTAAAAGAATGTAATTTATGTCCTCGAAAATGTGGTGTTGATAGAACTAAGAAGAGAGGATATTGTCAGGCAGGATCTAGAATTAAAATTGCTTATTATAGTTTACATATGTGGGAAGAACCTGTTATTTCTGGGAAGCATGGTAGTGGGACTATTTTCTTTTCGTATTGTAATTTAAGATGCTTATATTGTCAAAATGCTAAAATTAGCTTAAAAGGATATGGAAAAGAAATTTCTTATAAACGATTAAAGGAAATAATGCTTTTGCTTCAAGAAAAAGGGGCTCATAATATTAATTTAGTTACCCCTACTCATTATGTTCCTCAGATTGCTAAAGTATTGAGAACCATTAAAGGAAAAGAATTAAAAATACCTGTAGTCTATAATACAAGTAGTTATGAAAATGTTGGAACACTCAAAATAATGAATTCTTTGGTAGATATCTATCTAGCAGACTTAAAATATTTTGATGATAATTTAGCAATTAAGTACTCTGATTGTAAAAACTACTTCGAAACAGCTACGATGGCTATTGATGAGATGTATCGACAAGTAGGCAAAGTTGTTATGGGAAAAGATGGGATGATGAAGAAAGGATTAATTGTAAGAGTTCTTTTATTACCTGGTCAGGTTCATGATGCTAAAGAGATAATTCATTATTTATACAAAACTTATCAAGATGATATTTATATTAGTATTATGAATCAATATACTCCAATTACAACTTGCTCTTATGCTGAGTTAAATAGAAAAGTAACTGAAGAAGAATATGAGGAAGTCATCAACTATGCTTTAACTATTGGAGTCAATAAAGCCTTTATTCAAGAGGGTGAGACTGCCAGTGAAAGTTTTATTCCAAATTTTGATATTTCTATCATTTAATTGTGTACTTTTGATGAAAATTAATGGTTAATTGAGTTTTTTGTACACATTTCTTTATGTTTTTTTACTTTTATGTTATTATGTAGTTAGGAGGTTATTATATGAAATCAATAAAAATATTATTTGTTCTACTTGTTGCTTTACTTCTTCCTATTGTAGCTTTTGCTGAAGATGAAGATAAAGATGCAGCTCCAGCTGAAGATGGAGAAGTAGTTAAAGCTGAAGAGGAATCTAATGAAGTAAATGTTTATTTCTTTAGAGGTGAAGGTTGTTCACATTGTGCTGAAGCAGAAGCATGGTTCGAAAGTATTGAAGAAGAATATGGAAGTAAATTCAAAATCGTTGATTATGAAACTTGGTATAATACTGAAAATGCTGAATTGATGCAAAAAGTTGCAGAAGCAAGAGGAGAAACAGCTGAAGGCGTTCCTTATATTATTGTAGGTAATAAATCTTGGAATGGTTTTGCACAAGATTATGCTGATGAAATATTAGCTCAAATAGAATCTGAATATGAGACTAATGTAGATGAACGTTATGACATTATGAAACTTATGAAAACTGGCGGAAATGCTAAAGTAGATGATAAAGATGATAAAAAGTCTAATGATGCATTATCATTAATCATTATTATAGTAGCTGTTGGAGCTGTTTGTTTTGGAGTTTATAAAGCAAGTAATAGTGTTAATTAAAAAAAAGCATTTAAGAAGTGATTTGAAAAAAATCTACACAAAATAAAAAGTGTGTAGATTTTTTATATGTTAAAATTTAAGAAAGGAGAATAATATGGCAAGAGAATATC
>CACZFH010000039.1 GCA_902780395.1 uncultured Erysipelotrichaceae bacterium | reverse complement strand
TCTCTAAATGAAGGAGGTAATGATTATACATTTAGAGAGTATGAATAATATATATAATGTTGGTTTATATATAAGATTATCTCGTGAAGATGATGATAAGAATTATGAGAGTGAAAGTATAACTAATCAAAAGAGTTTATTACTTCAATATGCAAAAGAAAACAATTTAAGAGTTTATGATATTTATATTGATGATGGATTTAGTGGAACAAATTTTGATCGACCAGGGTTTATTAGATTAATTAAAGATATTGAAAATAAGAAAATCAATATGGTTATTACAAAAGATATGTCTCGACTTGGACGTGATTATATTGGAACAGGAGAACTCGTTGAGAAGTTCTTTCCAGAACATAATGTTAGATATATTGCAGTTACTGATAATATTGATACTTATCTAGATTCAACTAATAATGATATAGCTCCTTTTAAAGCAATCATGAATGATTTTTATGCAAAGGATATATCTAAGAAAATAAAGTCTAGTCTTAAAGCAAAAATGAAAGATGGTAAATATGTTGGCGGTAGAGCTCCGTTTGGATATACTAAGGACAAAGACAATAAGAATCAATTAATCGTTGATTCAGAACAAGCTATTATTGTTAGAAGAATATTTGATATGGCACTAGATGGATTATCTTATTATAAAATTGCAGATATCTTAACTAATGAAGGAGTTAAAACACCAGCAGCTTATTATGGATTTGAATGGTGTGGTAATTATAATCCGCATTTTAATAAATGGAATTCAAAAACTATTTATGATATTTTAAATAATCGAATTTATACTGGTGATTTGGTACAGGGCAGAAGGTGTAAGGTTAATTATAAAGTAAAGAAAATAGTTAAGAATAGTCCTGATAATTATATTGTAGTAGAAAATACTCATGAAGCTATTATTGATAAAGATATATTTAATGAAGTTCAAAAGAGATTACCTAAAAATGTAGGTCGAAAAGAAAAGAAAGAAAATAACTTATTAGATGGATTATTATATTGTGGAGACTGTGGCCATAGAATATCAGTACAGGCTAGAAGAAAAAGAGATAATAGGGCTTATACATTATGCAATTATTACAGAACTTATATGAAAGAACATTTATGTACTGCGCATTCTAATAATTATGATAAATTAGAAGATTTAATATTAAATAGCTTGCGTGAGGTATGTTTAAAATACTTAGATAAAAATAAGGTAAGGGATTCAGTTCTTAATAATTATAAGAATAATAATATAAACAGTAGTGAAAAAGAAATAGAAGCACTTTCAAAAGATATAAATCAAATAAATGATAATTTAGATAATATATATATTGATAAATTAAATAAAACTATCACTGAAGATCAATTTAATCGAGTTAAAAGTAAATTGGAGCTAGAACTTGATAGAAAGATAACTCGTTTAAATGAATTGAAGAATGATAATATAGATGGAATAAATCAAGATAAGATTAATCAAAAAATTGAAAAATATATTAATAAGTTTTTATCTATGAAAAATCCTAGTAGGGAATTAATCGTTAATCTAGTTGATAGGATAGATATTTATGAAGATAAGAGAATTGATGTAAAACTTAGTTTTAATAATATGATGTAGTCTACCATAAAGGGACAAGGACATACTTGTCCTATCCATACTCGTATCATCAATCATCATGTCTTTAAACATACGTATCGTCCTGTTTATACTTGCTCAGAAGAGAATGTATGTAGTAATGTTCAGTGCGGCTCTTGTTCACAGTTTCAATAGAAAGAATTATTTCTTTCTTTTTTTACGTAAAAGATGCTGTAAATATTTTGTGTATACTTTTGTCAATTTACTTGAAGTTTTACATGTTCTTGTTTATTCTAATAATAGGGAGTGTGATATTGTGATCTATCCATCTATCGATAAGTTACTAAATATTGTTGATTCAAAATATGAATTGGTTCATATAGCTGCTAGGAGAAGTAAACAAATTGCGAAAGAAGGATATTTGCAAATGCCTGAATCCGATTACAAGAGTAAAAAGAATATAGGAAGGGCCCTTGAAGAGGTTTCTGAAGGCCTAATCGAGGTAAAAAAAAGAGATGATTAATCTCTTTTTTTTAGTATTTTAATATTTCCTCTTTATATCTTTTCATTTTAGTCTTTTTTTGTTCAGAAAATAATGGATAGTCTATTAATGATTTTTTGATAATATCTTTTTCATTTTCTGATAAAGTGTCAGTTTTTCGATTCTCTAAAAATAGATATAAGACAATAAGATCTAATAATCTAAAAGACATGGCTTTTTTATACTTTTTATTATTTTCATCATTTATCTTTAGTCGATTTATGCGGGGATTTTTAGCAACTGTCCAATCATCTGTTTTTTGATCTTTATACATATAGGGATTATCTATATTTTTGAAAAAAGCCATTGTCCATGAACGTAGCATATCATCATACTCACTACCAGGTATTAATTTGCTTGTAAAATCATTTTCTATTTCTTCATCAAATGTACTTAGACTTGTGAAAGTAATATTTAGTTTTATATATTTATTGTCGTCTAAATAATAAGCTTTTTTTAAGATGTCTAGATTTGTTTTGATGGGAAGTCTTCCACTAAAATAAATAATTGTTTCTTTTAGTAGAAATTTGTCTTTTTCAGATAAATCTTGAATCATTTTTAGTTCTTCTTCTTTTATAGGAATATTTAATAGTTTTCCATCATAACAAAGATTTAATAGATTATTTAAATACTCTTGAATTTCTATTAATTCTTTTTCTGTTAGGGTATCTAAATAATCTCTTACTTGATTGGTTATTTCATTATTACATTCTATAGTGAAGCCTTCTATGGCTTTTTCTGTTGTTCTTTCAGTAAAAGCAGTTATCATTTTTTTTATTTCTTTTTCCATATTATCACCAATTATTATTATATCTAATTTGTTATTATATGTAAATCTATACATGTTATAATGATATTAGGGGATGATGCTATTTGAAAATAATAAAATATAAAAAAGGGAGTAAAGGAAGATATAAAGTATATGTTGAAGATGGTAGGGAGTTTCTTTTTTATGAGGAAGTTATTTTAAAATATGATTTATTAATAAAAAAAGAAATTGATAGTGATTTATTGATTGAAATGGATCAATATAATCAAGAGTGGGATGTTTATTATACAGCTTTACATTTAATTAATACTCGACTTCGTAGTGTTTATGAATTAAAAGAATTATTGATTAGTAAAGAATATCCCCTAGAATTAGTTATTCAAGCTGTCGAAAAGTTAGAAAAGCAGGGCTATTTAAATGATTTAAGTTATGCTAAGAGTTATGTAAATCATTATTTGATTAGTAGTAATAAGGGGCCTTATAAAATAGCAAAGGAATTAAGAAATAAAAATATTCCAGAGGAGATGATTGATGAAGCGTTATCTCTTTATTCAGATGATGAGCAAATTGAACGTATTCATAAAATAATTGATAAAGGTATTAAAGCAAATCATAGTAGAGGTGGGATTGTTTTAAAACAAAAAATATATCAAGATTTAAAAGAATTAGGTTATGATATTTCTTTGATTAATCAGGTTATTTCGACTTATTCTTTTCCTGTTCCTTTAAATCTTGTAAAAAAAGAATATGATAAATTATATCGAAGTCTTAGTCGAAAATATAAGGGAGAGGAGTTAGAAAGAAAGATTCAGGAAAAATTATTTGCTAAAGGGTTAAAATATGATAAATAAAAAAATAGTTAATGGTTTATTAACTATTTTTTTGCATTTTCTATTAACTCATTCATATAGTTTTCATATGCTTTTTTTAAGACATCATCATTCCATGATATTTTATTATTTTCACGATATTTTACTAAAGCTTCATAGAATAGTGAATTGTCATCATTTAATTTTTGCTTTGTTAATTTTTCTTTGACATCATCTTTTACATCTTTTAGTTTAGGTTTTTCTTTTTCTCCTGTTTTTAAGATTATATGATATCCATATTCTGTTTTTACTGGTTCTTTGGTATATTCATCTTTTTTTAATTCTTTTAATGCATTACTAAATGCTTCTGTCATAGTATCTAGATCAAAATATCCTAAATCTCCACCTTTGGTTGAAGTAGCTTCATCTGCAGAATTCTTTTTAGCAAGTGTTTCAAATTTTTTTCCATCTTCTAGTTCTTTGATGATTGATTTAGCTTTTTCTAAAGCCTTTTTATCAGCTTTTTCTTTTTCTTCATCGGTTGCATCTTCTTTTGCATCAATTCTTATTAAGATATGACTTGCTTTTACTTGGCCATATACTTTTTCATTGTAATACTTTTTAATCTCATCATCTTTAAGACTATCTTTAATAGTATCTTCTACAGCTTTGTTTCTTTTGTATTCTAAACTTAGCTTTTCTTTTAATTCATCTTCATTGTCTGCACCAAAATATTGTTTAATTACTTGCAAATATTTTTCTTCATTATCACCATAATAGGATTTGATTTGTTCTATTTGGTCATTAATACTTTTTGTTTCTTCTTCATCTGTTTTGTATGCTTTATTTAAAAGACTACGATCTATCATATCAATTAAAATTGATATATTGTCTTCCTTTATTTTTTCATAATACTCTGTTGCTGTAAATTTATTTTTAGATACTGATACTGCTACTTTAGAACCATTTTTTACTTCGATTTCCTTTCCACATCCAGTAATTAGTAATACTGTTATTAGTATTGATGTGAATAAAATCATTTTTTTATTTTTTTTCATAATTCCTCCTGTTCATAAAAATCATAGCAAAAAAAAGCTTTTCTTGCAATAAATATGATAGATATATGAACACATTTCATTTTTTTACCATAAAATATTTTGAAAAGGAGGAATAATATGCCTAATTGTGGTTCATCATCTTCAGGTGCTATTGTATTAGTATTATTTATATTATTAATCATTATTCTTGGTGCTAGTATTTAAATCTTAAAAAAAATACCGAATATCGGTATTTTATTTTGTTAGTTTTTCATAGATAGTATCTAAATCTATGATTTTTTCTTTATCATAAGAAATGTCTAAGCCATCATCTTCATATCTTGGAGTAAGATGAATATGATAGTGTTTTATTTCTTGACCTAATTCATTATTTTGAGCAATTGTTAAACCACTACAATGTAATCTTTCTTTTAGCAAGGGATATATTTTTTCTCGAACAATGTCTAAAGAATGAGTAATGATTTCGTTGCTGGTATCTAGAAAAGTAATACTGTGTTCTTTAGGAATTACTAATAAATGTCCATTAGTAGATGGATTAATATTCATAAATACTAATATTTGGTCATCTTCATATATCCTTTTTGATGGAATTTCTCCTTTCACAATTTTACAAAAAATACAATCTTCCATATTATATACCTCCTAATTTTTATATTTATATGTTATTTTGCTTTCCTTTAATAATAATGATTTCTTATCAATTATTATATCATGAATAATTTCTTCTTTGTTTGGATTATTTATAAATTCTGGGGTTATGTTTGATATTTCTATTGATGTTGTTATTTCTTTTTCATTTGTAATTGTTAAAGTATAATTCTTGGGAGTAATCCTTTCTTTAGAATATAATGACATATAGCTTTCAATTTCTTTTAAAATTTCTTGTTGGTTCCAGTTGGTTATTAATAACTCATCTGTTATTGTATAAATTTTTAATTCTAATAGATTATCTTCTTTTAGAATTCTATCTTTTATTGTATCAGTAAATTGGTCTAGAGTTGTTGGTATTGTAATAACAGGAGTTTTATTAGTTTTTTTCTTTATACTATTTTGTAGTTTTTTTTCTATATTAGTTAGGAGAGTTTTTCCTTTTATATAGTCTTCTTGATAGGTATCTGTAATATTTTTATTGGAATAGTATATATAAAAATATCTATTTTTATTGTTAGTAGAAGATACTTTCATACTATATTTATTATTCTCATATGTTATTTTTCCTAATTGGAAGCTTTCTTTTTGATAATTTTCTTCTATATAATTATTTATTTTATTTTCTATTTTTGGTAAAAATAATGTTTCTTTCTTTTCTCTTACAATAATAATTGTGAAAATAATTACAATGAGAAATGTAAAAATATTTCTTGCTAAGAGTAGTTTATTCTCTTTTTTCATACAATCACCTTTTTAATTGTATCTTATCTTGAACTATAATGCAATTTTATAATTCTTTTTGAAAAGATATTGTTTTGTAAAATGTTTTGTGTTACACTATTTAGTAGATTAGAATAGAATATGGGGTGTTGTTTTAATGAAACTTCAAAAGGGAATCGTAAAATATAAAGATCGTGATGATATTGTTTGTTTATATGGAGTAAATGATGATGGCAAACAATATTATTTTTTGGATGAGACTGATAGTAAGAAGTTTTCTAATGGAAATAGAATTGCTAGTACTTTATTAGTTGAAGCTATTGATCCTATGGTTAAAGCTAGTAATATAGGGTTATTAGATGAAGATGGTAATGAAGTTATTCCTTTTGTTAATCGTATGATTAAACCGGTTAATGATTCTATTATATTAGTTGAAGTAGCAACCCCTATTAGTGAGAGTGTTATTGAAGCAAATAAGATGAAAACTGATCCTTCTTTAGCGACCCGATTAGTGTCTACACCTTCTTTAATTAAAGAAAAGATGAAGAATAGGATAGGTGCTGAAGGTAGATATTTATTTAATGATCAGTTTTCTGAAGTAACTATTTGTGATATTGATGGAAATAATTTAGTAAATGATGAGTATTATAGTTTTGTTGCTTTAAATAATGATAAATTATATTTGAGTAAGAATACTGTTGATTCTGAGATTAAAGAATTCTCTTTAGCTAAAGAAATTGTTCAAGTAGATGTTCCACTTGGAAAAGATTCTAATATTGATGTTAGTGAATTGAATGTTGAAAGTGATGTTGTGGAAAAGGCTTTGAATCCTGATGTTGGTACTAGTGAAGAAGTTCAGAGTGAAGAACAAAATGCAATACCAGATGTTGTTACTAATGATGAAGAGAAAGTTAGTGAAACTGAAGAAGTAAATGATGTAGTTGAGGAGTTGCCTGTTGAAGAAGTTGCTGAATCAGAGCAAGTACAAGAGACTCCACAAGAAGAGATTCCTTCAGAAGAAAGTTCTTTAGAAGAGGATATTGAAGTAAGTGAAAATGATAATATAGATGATGATAAAGAGAACAATGAAAAAGATGATAATGAAATTATAAAAAATGATGAAGAAAAAGGTGAGAAGCCTGCTGAAACCGAAGAAGTTCATGAAAACAATAATTCTTTTGAAGAATTGTTGAATGCTCTTAATCAAAATACAGAAGAACAGGTAGATGAACCATTGCCTCCAGAAGATGATGTTGTTGTTGAGACACCTGATAATCATGTTGATGCAGGTGATGAAGAGGAAGTTGTATTGGATGATACTTTAGAAGCATCTTCTTTGGATAGTATGTTTAATGGGGTAAATACTCCAACCGATTTTGAAGAAGATTTAGAAGAAGATTCTTTATTTAAGAATTTAAAGACAGATTCAATTGAAGATGATGATTATTCATATGATGAAGATTCAACTTCAGATACTGATACTGTTCTTTCTGATATTGTTCAATCTATGAATCGATTGATAAGACAAAATAAGAAATTAAAAGCATCTTTAGAAGAGACAAAATTACAAGTAGAAAAATTGAATGCTTCTAGAAAAACAATTATTGAAAAAGCTAGAAGTCAAGAACAGAAATATGAGTTATTGCGTGCTAAAATGCGTAATTTAGAAGTAAAAAATCAAACATTAGAAGAAGAATTACAAGAAAAGAAACATATTATTGCTTCTCAGAATAAACAATTGAAGTCACAGGTTCAAGGAAAAGAGGACTTGGCTAAATTGTTAGCAGATGCTAAGGTAGTGTTGGATGATTCTGACTTTGATGGTGAAAGCGACATTTCTCTTGACTAAAGAATAAAAATCAACTAAAAAAATAGTTGATTTTTTTGTCATTCTTTTTATTTTATGATAAAATAATAGTGATTTTGGAGTGATGAGATTATATGTTAGAGATTAAGAAAATGACGTGTTCAATTATAGATAGTGATATTCCTATTTTGGAAAATTTTTCTTTGAATATTAAAGAAGGGGAAATTCATGTTATTATGGGACCTAATGGAACTGGTAAAAGTACCCTTGCAAAAGTAATAATGGGTCATTATCAATATGAAGTAAATAGTGGAGATATTTGTATTGATGGAGAAAGTATTTTACATTTATCTGTTGATGAAAGAGCTAAACGTGGATTATTTTTATGTATGCAGGATCCTACGGTAATTGATGGGGTTAGTAATAGTGAATTTCTACGTACGGCTAGAGGTTCTATTACTGGAGAGAAGGTAAATCTATATACTTTTATTAAAGACATGGAGAAAGCTATGAAAGATGTATCTTTAGATAGTAATATGTTACATCGTTCTTTGAATCAAGGTTTTAGTGGTGGAGAAAAAAAGAAGAATGAGATACTTCAAATGAAATTTTTAAAACCTAAATATATTATTTTAGATGAATTGGATTCTGGATTAGATGTTGATAGTTTGAGAATTGTTTGTGATAATATTCGAGATTATATGAAAGAAAATAAGAAAGCTTCTTTACTAATAATTACTCATTATCCAAGAATATTAGAGTATTTAAAACCAGATTATGTTCATGTTTTGAAAGATGGTTCTATTAAACAAAGTGGAGGAATGGAATTAGCTTTAAAAATAGAAAAAGATGGATATAGTGGTATTAATGTAGTATCTGGAGGAGAAGATAATGAATAAAATATTATATGTAATGGATTTTCAAGATAATACTCATTATACTTATAATATTACTGAGGATACTATTATTTATCATTTTTCAGTAGATAGTAGTAGTGTTGTTGATATTCATATGGTTACTGAAGGAGCTACTTTGTATTATTATTATAATACGATTAATTATCATAATAATTCATTTAAAATAACTGTTGAACATTTAAAGAATCATACTCATAGTGAATTGTTTAATCATGGTGTAAATGTAAAAGATAAGAAATTAGATTTTTTAGTGGATGGTATTGTTCCAAAGAATAGTATTGAATGTATTTGTAATCAAGAAAATCAAATTATTAATATGAAAAATGGGAAAAGTACTATTTGTCCTAATTTATTAATTGATAATTATGATGTTAATAGTAATCATGCTGCTTATATTGGAAAGTTTAGTGAAGAGAAACTTTTCTATTTGATGAGTAGAGGTATTTCTTTTCTTGAAGCTAATAGGTTATTATTAAATGGATTTTTAATCAATAGTGATAGTATTGATTTACATGAAATTGATTTGTTTGTTAAAGAAATAGAAAAGATATAGGAGGTGATTTTATGAATCGAGAAGATTTTCCTATGTTAGATGATTCGATTATTTATTTTGATAATGGGGCAACGACTTTAAAGCCTAAGCAAGTGATAGATGCTATGAATAAGTATTATTTGAAGCATTCTTCTAATATTCATAGAGGGGATTATGATGCTGCAGTTACAACGAATAATGCTTATGACGCTGTTCGAGATATTGTGGCAGGTTTTGTTCATTGTAAAAGTAGGGAAGTTATTTATACAAGTGGGGCTACTATGTCTATTAATCTAGTAGTTTTTGGATATATGAAGAAACATTTGAAAAAAGGAGATGTTGTTTTACTTAATAAAGCGGAACATGCTTCTAATGTTCTTCCTTGGATGAAATTACAAGAAGAAATTGGGTTTGAGATACAATATATTCCTTTATCAGAAGATTATGAGGTTCTTTATGAGAATGTAGTTAATTGTGTATATTCTAAAACTAAAGTTATTAGTTTGGCTCATGTTTCTAATGTGATTGGTGATGTGAGAGATATCTCAAAAATTGGGAAGTTTTGTAGAGAACATGGAATTATATTTCATGTTGATGGGGCACAGAGTGTTCCTCATATGCCAGTTAATTTTCAAGAGAGTTATATGGATTTTTTGAGTTTTTCTGGTCATAAAATGGTTGGACCTACTGGAGTGGGAATCTTAATTGGTAGAGAAGAATTATTAGAAGAAATGGAACCTTTATGTTATGGTGGTGGAATGAATGCTTTTTTTGAAGAAGATTCTACATATGAATTGAAAAGTATTCCAGTTCGTTTTGAAGCAGGTACTCCTCCTATTGCTGAAGTTATAGGTTTAGGAGAGGCAATTTCTTATTTACAGAAAATTGGTATGGATAAGATTCATCAATATGAAAAAGAGTTGAAACAATACTTTCTTTCGAAAGTAAAAGATATTCCTAATATAATTGTGTATAATAAAAATATTAATTCGGGAATTGTGTCTTTTAATATTGATGGAGTGTTTGCTCAAGATAGTTCGGTTTATTTAAATCATTATCATATATGTGTAAGAGCAGGAAATCATTGTGCAAAGTTATTAAAGGATGTTTTGCCAGTAAAAAATACAGTTAGAGTTAGTTTTTACTTTTATAATACTAAAGAAGAAATTGATTCTTTGATTGAGGCTTTAAAAAATAGTAAAGATATTTTTAAAGTTGTTTTATAGGAGTTGTTTATGGATAGTAATTTAAGAAGAGAAATAATATTAGATAATTATCAAGATCCTATGAATCGGGGATTAATTGAAGATGATAGTTATTTAAAAGTTAATACGAATAGTGAAAGTTGTATTGATAATTTAGATTTTATGATGAAAATAGAAGATGGAGTTGTAAAAGATATTCGTTTTGATGGAGAAGCTTGTGCTATAAGTACATCGGCAACTTCAATTATGATTCGTAGATTATTAGGAAAGAGTGTTGATGAAGTAAAAAAAGTATTAGAAGAATACCAAAAAATGTTACATGAAGAAGAATATGATGAAGAATTATTGGGTGAGTTAATTGTTTACGATGAAATCAGTAAGCAGCCGAATCGTTTGAATTGCGCTTTACTTCCTAGTGAAGCAATTGAAAAAATGTTAAAAGAAATAAAATAGGGGTTAGATTGGAGAAGATAAAATGACAAAAGAAGAATATGAAAGAAAGAAAAATTTAGAATATGATAAGAATAGTATAAGATTAGCAGAGGTGCGTTTCTATTGTATGGAAGGTTTATCAATAGGACGAACAATGTTGTTTCCGGAGAAAGAAAAAGTTTATGCTTTTTTATTAAAAAAGGGGGATCATTATGCTAATATTATTAGTGGTGAAGAACTACCTGTTTATGAAAGATGTAAAGCAGCTATGGGAGAAAATCAAACTCAAGATATGTATTTTCATGGGAGTAAATTAGTACTTGCTTATGGTGAAGAAAAAGAAGGGCTTTGCTATGTTGTTGATCCATTTACTAATGAAGTTTTTCGAAATGAGAAAGTAAAGTTTTCTGAAATTGTTGATTATATGGTGCATAGTGATAAGTTTTTTGTAGATCGTAGTGAATTGATTAAGAATAGAATTGTTCCAATGTATCAAAAAGAAAGAATTCGTACTATGTATGAAGATAGTAATAAACTAGATAAATTTAATCAATATTTAGAGAAAAAAGGAAAAGGATATCAATATCATAAATAGATAAGAATAGAGGTGTAATTATGGAGGTAATAGGACTAGATGAAGAAAAGGTAAAAACTATTTCTTCGGTTAAGGAAGAAGATGAGTGGGTTTTAGATTATAGACTTCAAAGTTATCGTCTTTTTGAAGATTTTCCTATGCCTAAGTTTGGACCTTCTATTGATTTGGATTTTTCTAAGATTATTTATTATAAAAATAATGAAAAAGATAAGATGATTCAAAATGATTGGAATAATGTTTTAAAACCAATTGTTGATGATTTGGATTCTGTAGGTGTTCGTGAAGCTGAGATTCATATGGGTGGTATGGGAGTACAGTATGAAAGTGAAGTTATCTACCACTCTATGTTAAAAGAAATAGAAGAGAAAAAAGTAATATTTACTTCTATTGAAAGGGCTATGAAAGATTACCCTGATTTAGTAAAAAAATATTTTGGAAAGATTGTAAGCAATAGTGATAATAAATTTGCGGCATTAAATGGGGCTGTTTTCTCAGGAGGGAGTTTTATTTATGTACCTCCTAATACAAAACTTGATAGACCTTTACAAAGTTATTTTAGAATTAATAGTAAGAATATGGGACAATTTGAAAGAACCTTAATTATTGTTGATGATAATAGTGATTTACATTATATTGAAGGATGTACTGCTCCTACTTATAGTGAGAGTAGTTTACATGCAGCTGTTGTGGAAATATATGTTGGAAAAAATAGTAAATGTCGTTATTCAACTGTTCAAAATTGGGCTAATAATGTTTATAATTTAGTTACTAAGAGAGCTTTGGTTGATAAACATGGTACGATGGAATGGATTGATGGTAATATTGGAAGTTTTGTTACTATGAAATATCCATGTTGTATTTTAAAAGGTGATTACTCAAAGGGAACTTGTATTACTATTAGTGTAGCTGGTAATGGGCAAATTCAAGATACAGGTGCTAGAATGATTCATATGGGAAAACATACTAAGAGTAATATTATTTCTAAGAGTATTGCGCGTAATGGAGGTAATGCTACTTATCGAGGAAAAGCTTTTATTACTAAAAATGCAACGAATAGTGAGGCTAATGTAAAATGTGATACTTTGATATTAGATGAAAAATCAAAGAGTGATACAATTCCAGTTAATTCTTGTTTTAATCTTAGTAGTGTCATTGAGCATGAGGCTACGGTATCAAAAATCAGTGAAGATAACTTGTTTTATATGATGAGTAGAGGTATTTCTCGGGAAAGAGCTATGGATTTAATTGTTTTAGGTTTTATTGAAAAATTTAGGGAAGAACTTCCTATGGAGTATGCTGTTGAATTGAATCAATTAATTAAAAGAAATTTATAGAAGTATAAACTTCTTTTTTTTATTATGTTTTCTTTTTAAATATTTTTTTTTACTAAATGGAATAAGCTTTTTCTAGTGCTTTTATCTTTTAATTTTTAAAATGTGACTTTTGCTTTTCTCTTTTGGTTCTATTATGATACCATCTCGAAAGGAGGTGGCTTATGCTTAATCAAGTTGTATTAGTTGGAAGACTTACTCGTGATATTTCTGTTAATAAGAGTGATCATGGAAAAGTTGCAACAATTCCTATTGCGGTTCCTAGAAGTTTTAAAAATACAGAAGGTACATATGATACTGATTTTATTGATTGTATTGCTTTTGATCATGTGGCAGAAAACACTAGTGAATATTGCAGTAAAGGTGATATTGTAGGGGTGAAGGGAAGAATTCAATCGAAGATAGTAGAAGAAGATGATAAAAAAAGAAATGAGCTAGAAGTAATATGTGAGAAGATTACATTTTTGTCTAGTAAAAAACAAGAAGAAGAGTAATCTTCTTTTTTTTATAGAGTGTTAGTTTAGTGCTTATATTGACTTTTTACTGTTTATATGACATTCTAAGTTTTGTCAATATTAAATTTTTATGTTATATTAATACATACTGAAAACACACGAAATTTGAATTTTTTTGAAAATTATCAAATAAT
>CACZFH010000038.1 GCA_902780395.1 uncultured Erysipelotrichaceae bacterium | reverse complement strand
TAACTTATTTGCTAACGAGACATTTGTAAAGAAACAAGAAGTAACAGTAAATGAAGATAACAAATGGGAATATACATTCGAAGACTTAGATCAATATGCAGATGGTTCTGAAATTGTATATACAATCACTGAAGATGAAGTTAAAGAATATACATCAGCTATCTCAGGAGATCAAAAAGATGGTTATACAATTACCAATACTCATGAAACTGAACAAACAGAAGTAAAAGTAACTAAAGTTTGGGATGATAATGATAATCAAGATGGTAAAAGACCAAGTGAGATTTCAGTAGTACTTCTAGCTAATAAAGAACCTGCTGGAAACGTTACCTTATCTGAAGCAAATAATTGGACTCATACATTTGATAAACTTGATAAGAAAGCTAATGGAAAAGATATTGAATATACAGTTCAAGAAGTTGAAGTAGATAAATATACATCAGCTATCACAGGAGATCAAGCAACTGGTTATACTATTACCAATACTCATACTCCAGAAAAAACAGAAGTACCTGTTATTAAAACATGGGATGAAGAAAAAAATATCTATGGATTTGAAAAGCCTGAAACTATTACAGTTCACTTATTCGCAGATGGAACAGAAATTGCTTCTCATCAAATTAGTAGTAAGGAAAATTGGCAATATACATTTACTGGATTAGATAAGTATAAAGATCAAAAAGAAATAAGCTACACAATTAAAGAAGATTCAATCAGAGACTATGATACCGACATAGTTGACTACAATATTAAAAACACCTATAATCCAGAAACTAAAGATCTAAAAGGAACAAAAACATGGAAAGATAATACTGACCAAGATGGTGCAAGACCAGCTGAAATTACAGTTACACTAATAGGAAAAATCAACAAAGATACTGAAAATGAAAGAATTGTCTACACCGAAGAAAAAGTAGTTTCAGGATCAAACGAAGAAGATGAATGGTACTATACCTTCACTAATATGCCAATTTATTACAATAATCAATTAATTGACTGGACAGTAAAAGAAAATACAGTTGATGGTTATGATACAGAAGAATCTCAATTAGATGTTATAAATACTTATTACCCAGAAAAAGTAAGTTTCACAGTAACAAAAGAATGGGATGACGCAGATGATAATGACCATAAACGTCCAACATCAATTGTAGTAAGATTATATGCAAATGGAGAAGAAATCAAATCTATTGAAATTTCTGAATCTAACAATTGGACTTATTCATTCACAGAATTACCAAAATTCTATAATCATGGAGAACCAATTGAATATACAATCGACGAAGATCCAGTTGAAGAATATGAAAAAGAAATTGAATACACAAATGAATATGAAGCAAATATTACCAACACTCATCCAAAGAGAACAGTATCAATCAACATTGAAAAGATATGGAACGATAATGATGATGAGTTTGGATTCAGACCAGATAGTATTATAGTTGATATATATAGAAATAATGAATTATTTGAAACAGTAACATTAACAGCCGAAGAAGGATGGAAAATCACATTATCAGGATTAGATGAATTTATTAATGGAGAACCATATGTATATACAATTAAAGAAAGACCTGTTGATCAATATACTACATCATATGATAACTACAAAATAATGAATAAAGTAATTGAACCTGAAGAAGAAATTGAAATTATTCCACCAGACACAGGATTAATGGAACAAGAAAATACAAATTATATCTATTTAATCTTAGCTATACTATCAACTTTAAGTTTAGGTTTTTATAAAGTATTCGAATAATAAAAAAAAGGACTATTATAGTCCTTTTTATATTAAACAACATATGTAGTATAAAATTCATGAATATATTTACTATCTAAAAGAAATATGATATAATAAGCACATATTTGAGGGGATAATATGAAGAATAAAAAAATATTATTATGGGGTTTACTTATCGTTTCAATACTATCAATTTCACTATTTATAGGGACAAATCAAAAAGAACAAAAAACACCCATAATAGATAAAGTAATAATAAATGAACCAACCAAAGAAGAAGTAACTGGAATTGATATTAACAAAATCAAAAATGATTATCAAAATGAAGATATTATAGGCTATATAGTAATTCCAGAAGTAGTAAGCTATCCAGTTCTTCAAAAAGATAACAATAATTACTACTTAAATCATGATATTAATAATAATCAAAACATAAAAGGATCAATTTTTATGGATTATCGAGTATCCTTTAATGATCGAAAAATATTAATATATGGGCATAGTGGAAAAGAACAAGATTTACCATTTCTCCAATTAAATAAATACTCAGAAGAATCATTTTTCCAAGAAAATAAGATTATCTATCTATATTCAGTAGATAAAATATATACATATGAAATATTCTCAAGCTATGTTGAAACAGCAGATTTTGATTATGTAAATATTAATAGTTTCAATGGATTAACTTGGTTTGAACATTTACTTAAATTAAAAGAAAAAAGTAATTATCAAACAGATGTAGCTTTAACAAAAAATAGTAAAATAATAATCCTTCAAACATGTAGTATGAATCAAGAAATACAAAGTAGTGGAGGAAAATATCAACTTATAATAGGAAAATTAATTTCAACCCAAGATAATAAATATTAATAATATAAGAACAAGAATAATAATTCTTGTTTTTTTGTTATAATATAAATGGTGATATTGTGAAACACATCTTTTTAATAAATTCATTTAGCTTAAAAGATAAAACAAATAAAATAAAAGAAATAATAGAAAAAATCTGTAAAGAAGAGAATATAGACTTCAAAATAGAAATCAATAGTAAAGAAAAAAGTACCGAAGATATCTTAGAAAAATATCAAAAAACAAAATACATTATTCTTCCAGTTGGAGGAGATGGAACAATCAATAGAGTACTCAATAAAATAGTTGGAACTAATAACATATTAGGATACATCCCAACAGGAACAGGTAATGACTTTCATAGAAGCAATAAAGAATTATTAGAACCTGGAACTCATACCATCGACTTAATTAAAATAAATAATAAGTATTTTATCAATGTGGCTTGTTTTGGTATAGATGCAGAAATTGGCAATCATTCAGATATTATACATAGTAAGTGGATACCAAAAAAGCAAAGATATAATGCTAGTTTAATAAAACATTTTATGACATATAAACCCCGAAAAATGAAAATAAAAATAGCTGGAAAAGAAATAGAAAAAGAATTCACAACAGTCATAGTCTGCAATGCTAGATATTATGGAGGAGGATACAAAGTAGGACCATTTAGTTCCTTACAAGATGGCTTAATGGAAGTTTATCTAGTAGAAAAAACAAATCGTATAAATATGCTAGGTTTAATTGTAGGTATCAAATATGCCTTTCATGAAAAATCAAATAAAGTAGAAAAAATCCAAACAAAGTCCCTAACAATAATATCAGAAGAAGAAATAGAAGCCAATATAGATGGAGAAATATTAAAAAATAATCACTTTGACATAAATATAATACCAAAAGGAATAAAAATTAGTTATAACAAATCACTAATAGATAATATTGAAAAATATCTAAAATAACAAAACATAATTTCTTTCTTTTAATTATGCTATAATATAAATAGGAGATGATAATATGAGTTTTAAATCAATAGCAAAAAGTATAATAATAACAATAATATATGCTGGGATAGTATACTATTTAACATATCCAGCCATTAATATAACATCATGGGGTTTTTGGGGATATCTTACAGGAGTATTACTAGTATTTACAATTACCTACATAATAACAAATGCTAGAATTAGTATAGAAGAACTATTTAATAAAAAGCCTATGAGATCACTTCAAGCATATAAATTATTACTAGTAATCCCAATAATTTGGATAACAATATTTGCAGTAAATTTCTTTATCTCACCATTTTTCCAATCAAAAGCATACTACAATCGTATAAAAGTAGATACAGATGGAATATTTGAAGAAGAAATAGAAGAAGTAGACTTCAATAAACTACCTCTATTAGATAGAGATTCAACTCTAAAAATAGGGGATAGAACAATGGGTCAAATGAGTGAATTAGTCTCACAATTTGATGTATCTAATCAATATACCCAAATAAATTATAATGATGAAATAATGAGAGTAACTCCCTTAGAATACAATGGTTTCATTAAATGGATAACTAATCGTAAAAATGGTATTAAAGGATATATTACAGTTAATTCAACAACAGGAACAGCCAAACTAATAAAATTAAAAAAAGGACTAAAATATGCTCCATCAGCTTACTTTAATGAAAATCTATATCGAAAAATACAAATGTCTTATCCAACCAAAAACATAGAAAGCATCAATTTCGAAATAGATAATGAAGGAAATCCATATTGGATAGCTAGTGTTGTTAAATATGTAGGAGTAGGTCTTAGAAGAGATGTAACAGGAATTATAATCTTTAATCCAACAAACGGAAAAAGTAAGTATTATCCCCTTGATAAAATACCTTCTTGGGTAGATCATGTATATGAAGCCGATCTAATCCTAGAACAAGTAGCAGATTGGGGTAAGTATGGAAAAGGATTCCTAAATTCTATAATCAGTCAAAAAGGAGTAGTAGAAACAACAACTGGGTACAATTATTTAGCCCAAAACGATGATATTTACCTATATACAGGAATTACATCTGTAATAAGTGATGAATCAAATATAGGTTTTATTCTAACAAATCTAAGAACAAAAGAAACAAAATATTATAGTGTAGCAGGAGCAGAAGAATATTCTGCAATGGATTCAGCAGAAGGCCAAGTTCAACAAATGAAATATAAATCAACCTTCCCATTACTAATAAATTTAAACAATAACCCCACATACTTAGTTTCATTAAAAGATAATGCTGGATTAGTAAAAATGTATGCTTTTGTAGACGTTACAGATTATCAGAAAGTTGTTGCAACAGATTCATCAAAGGGAATAGAAAAAGCAGCAGAAGCCTATTTAACAGAAATAGGAGAAGAAGACACATCCATAAAAATAGAAAAAGAAATAACCATTCAAAGCATAACAACAACAATTATAGATGGAAATACCTATTATTATATAGAAGATGAAGATAATAAAAAATACAAAGTATCCATTAAAGTAAATAAGAATATACTACCATTTATAAAAGAAGGAGATACTGTCACTATAAAATATAATAAAGAAGCAGAAGTAATTACCATAAAAGAAATAAAGAATTGATAAAACATCAATTCTTTTATTTCTATAATTGCTATTTTAAATAGAAAAGAGTATGATAATAATAGACTATAAGAATGAGGAGATATATATATGAGAATATTAAAAAATCTATTAACAAAATTATTTAAAAAAAAGCATAAAAATGAACCATGGTTAGACTATTATTCAAGAAAAGAAAGAAGTATTAAATTTACCACAAAATCAATCTATCATTTTATGAAAGATGAAGTCGGTGAAGATAAAGACTTTATTGCTTTTAACTACTTTGATAATAGAATAAGCTATAATGAATTTTTTGATAATATCAACATTTGTGCAAGAGCCTTAAGAAGTTATGGAGTAAAAGAAAAAGACGTAGTAACTATTTGTTTACCAAACATGCCAGAAGCATTATATATATTCTATGCTTGTAACAAAATAGGAGCAATAGCTGATATAATTCATCCATTAAGCAGTCCAGAACAAGTAAAACTCTATTTAAGTGAAAATAAAAGTAGATTCTTTTTCTTAGTCGACTTTAACTACGATAAAATGAAAGAAATAATAGAAAAAACTTTAGTTTATAAAACTATCTTAGTATCTCCAAAACTAAGTATGCCATTAGGATTAAGTATAGGATATACAATAACCCGTACAATAACAATGAAAAAACCTAGTATATTTGATAGTGATTTCATGAGTTGGAAAGACTTTATGCTAAAAGGATCAACTTATACAAAAGAATTTGAAGCAGATGTAAAAAAAGATGACACAGCATTAATCCTACATAGTGGAGGAACAACAGGAACTCCAAAAGGAATTATGATTTCAAATTATAGCTTTAATGCTTTAGCTCAACAATCAGCAGTTAATGTAATAGATGTACGGCCAAAAGATAAAATCGTAACAATTTTACCAATATTCCATGGCTTTGGACTAGGCGTATGTGTTCACACTCCATTATGCTTAAAAGTTGAAACAATCTTAATGCCAGAATATGATGCTAATAGATTTTATAAAATATGGAAAAATGATAAGCCACATGTAATTCTAGGGGTCCCAACTCTATGGGAAGGAATGCTTAATAATAAAAAATTTGATAAAGTAGATATGAGTCAGTTAAAATATATCGTAAGTGGAGGCGATTATCTATCAATTCCAGCAGAAACAAGAATAAATGAATTTCTACATAAACATGGAGCTCATGTGAATATTGCTAAAGGCTACGGTATGACCGAATCAGTAGCAGCTACAGCTTATACTTTTCCAGGAACAAATGAACCAGGAAGTATAGGAATTCCAATGGTAGGTAATATCTATAAAATATGTAATCCAGAAACAGGAGAAGAACTAGAAATTGGAGAAGAAGGAGAAATATGTGTCAATGGACCAACTCTAATGCAAGGCTATTTGAATAATCCTGAAGAAACAAATAACATACTTAGAAAGCATAAAGATGGAAAACTTTGGTTGCATACAGGAGATATTGGTTATATTGCTTCAAATGGAATAGTATATTATACCCAAAGATTAAAACGTATGATAGTAGTATCAGGATTTAATGTATATCCATCAATGATAGAAAGCACTTTAGAAAAGCATCCTGCCATCAAAAAAGCCTGTGTAATAGGAATACCACATCCATATAAAATGCACGTACCTAAAGCATTTTTACTATTAAATGAAGGATATCATGATAATACTAGATTAAAAAAAGAATTAAAAGAATTATGTAAAGAAGAATTATCAGTATATTCAATACCAAAAGAATTTGAAGTTAGAAAAGAATTCCCAAAAACCCTATATAGTAAAGTAGATTACAAAGCACTAGAAAAAGAAGAAGAAACAAAAATTCAAGACAATTCAAAAGAGGAGTAAAAATATATGCTAGCTGGAATAATTCAAGAAAAAGAAAATCATTATTACATATATATAGAAGAAGAAAAAAATAAAAATACTATAAGTGTTATCCATACAAATAAAGATAAAACTAAGTGCCTAACTGAAGAAGAAGCCAAAGAATTACTAAAAACAATATTATCATCAGCACTTACTTATCATGAAAAACAAGGAGAATATGATGTATATTTGGATGAATCAGACAATAAAAGGTACTTTAAAAATGGCAAAGAAAACTATAATTTATTCTTTGAAAACAATGGAATAAGTGCTATAGAATATAATAATCCATCAAATAAATTAGAAAGAATAGCAAAAAGATTTATTATAAGTGTCGCACCAATGATATTTTCATTCACATTAGGAATAAACATGGGGAAATTAATTGATATGCCAATACACTATAAGTTCCTAGATTCAATACCAACAGAAGAAATAACTGTTGATAGAATGATTGAATTAATAAATGAATCGCCAAATATAACAGATGAAGAAAAAGATTTTTTAAAAAATAAAGAAGTATTAGAAGAAGTAAAAAGAATATCAGAAAACAATAGAAACTATAGTCTATCAATAAAACTAAGTGATATAGCAACAAAACGATATAGCGATGAATCAGATGAAGAAGGCTATTACTGTACTTTATATCCTAGTAATCTATATATCCATGAAAAAATAAAAGACGAGGAATTATATTATGTAGTATGTGGGCATGAATATATCCATTTATTACAAAACAATTGTCACTATTTTTATATAACAGAAGCAGTTGCTGAATTAATGAATCATGAATACTTACAGCAACCAATTGTGGCCTATACAGAACAAATAAAAAGAGTAAAAGTATTAATGGAAATAATAGGACCTAAAGCAGTACTAGAATGTTGTTTTAGTAATAGTACAGAATCATTTGAAAATAAAATAAAAGAATATTTAGATGAAAAAGATGCTAAAAAACTACTTAAATTACTTAAAACTCATGCTAAAAATTTCTATTTAGAGACAGATATTGAAATAGATGAGTACCTTGCTAAAATGTATAATAAAAAAACAGGCAATGATATGTATAAAAACCAAATGATCCGAGAAATATACACTAATTTAGCAGTAGATAGATTTTACTTTAACAATAATTCAGATTATTATTCAAAAGATTATAAAATAGAAAAAAATGTAGTAAATATAGAAGAAATAGAAATAGAACAATATGCCAAAAGTGAAAATGTAAAATACATATTTTATATAAAAAAGACAGCTTGCTCAAAAGAAGATTTATTAAAAATAATGGATGAAGAAAACGCAGAGAAAAATTCATACATAAAAATTACGAATGACGAAATAACTTTTACAGATGATGGACATTATAAATATAAGGAAAAAGAGTTCAAATCAATAGATGAATTAATAGAGAATGGTTTTGCTAAAAAAGTATATTATTATAAAACAACTCAAATAATACAAACGCCTGAAGAATTAAATGAAATAAAACCAAATATTGGTGACGTTCTAAAGATAGAATATAAAAATGGGCCTGAAACAACAACATATTGTGAAACAGAACATAAATGGAAACCTATAATAAGGGAATCAGTAAAAAGGAAAACAATAACATACCCTTCAATCCCAACACTATTTCCAGAAGATGTGCCAACAAAAGAAGAAGAACAATACATTTCAAAATTAGAAGAAAGTAGTGAACTATACACCGGAAAAACACTTTAAAATGAAAATGCAACCAAAAGTTGACAAATTTCCAAGTGAAATATATAGAATGCAACCAAAATTTATCATATAATGAAAATACAAAAAGGAGTGAATTATATGAAATTTGGAGACAAATTAATTCTTCTAAGGAAGAAAAAAGGATTATCTCAAGAAGAGTTAGCAGAAAAACTAGGAGTATCAAGACAGAGTGTATCCAAATGGGAAAGTAATAATACTTATCCAGAAACAGATAAAATAATACAAATATGTAATATATTTGATTGCTCAATGGATGACTTGATTAATGACAAAGTAACGGACATAAACCAAGCTAGTAGAAAAAACAAAATAAACTGGAATGATACCAAAGACTCATTCTTAGATTTTATTACAAAAACAATCAATATGTTTTCACAAATGAACTTTGCAACAGGCTTTAAATGTCTATTAGAAATGGCCATTATAGCATTCTGCTTATATATCCTAGGATTATTTCTATGCAATACAACAAGTCACATATTTGGAAGTATATTTATTTTTATCAATAGAACTATATCATTTAGAATTGAATCTATTACAAAGTTTATATTATATTTATTATGGTACCTACTATCTATCATAATACTAATACATATATTTAAAATTAAATACCTAACTCAATACGAAAACAATACCAACATAGTAGCAATAAAAGAGAAAAAAGAACAAGATAGTTCAGAAAATACAATTAAAAATGAAGACATAAAACCCAAAGAAAATACAATTAAATTTGATAACTCAAAATCATATGAATTTCTTAAAGTATTAGCAAATATCTTTATATGGATTATCAAAATCATCATAGCTTGGATTTTAATAGGTTTCGCCATTGGAATAGTTGCAACGACAGTGTTATCAATCTTATCATTAACTCTAGTACCAATTCACATATTATTTTTAGGAGCTTTTTTAACATTATTAGGAATTACTATTATTAATACAGAAATCCTAACTGCTGGAGTTTGTTTTATTGGAAATAAAAAAATAAATATTAAGCTATTTATAATAATCTTAATAGGATCATTATTATTATGTGGAGTAGGAATAACAGAAACCATAATTTCAGCAAAAAACATAAAATTAATAGAAGATAATAATTATTATTCAAAAGTAGAAGAACAAAAACTAAATCTAACCTATGAAAATGATTTAGTAATCATCAAAGAAGGAGACGGAAGAATAGATAGTTATGACTATATTATAGATAATACCATGAATGATAATGACATAGAAATAATTACCCTAATAGATCCTAGGTATTTAAAACTTGAAATTGATACCTATCAAACTCAAAACATGGATCAAATGAAAGAAGTACGTATCAGAGAAACATTTAATGGTAATTTTAAAGAACTATTTAAACTATTAAAAGAAGATTTAAAAAAGAATCAATTACATATACAAACAGAATATAATGATTATAGTGAAATAACAACAATCAAAGCCAATGAAACAACAATCCAAAAACTAGTAGAGAATTTAAAAAAACTCTATCTAGTTGAAGAAAATAAAGAAGAGAATACTTGGCATATTGAATTAAGAGATGATAAAGTATATTTACCTAATGGAATAGATGGATATTATGATGCTAGAGACGATAGCATTCACTTAAATGATATAGAGAATTATGAATGTATAAGAAGTATAACAGAAACTGAATGGGGCGATAAAATAATCTATAATTGCCATTACAAAGAAGAAATAGAAGAATAATATTTCTTCTTTTATTTTAATAAAATGAAACAAAGTATCATAATAACCATTCCAAGTAAAAAAGAAGGAATAATAAAAGATTCATTTTTATAAGAAAAAGCATCAGGAATTAATTCAAAAAATGAAAGATAAATCATAATGCCCGCAGTAATAGATAATAAAATACTGAAATAACATAAAGAAATCGTAGTAAAAAAGAAACTAGCTAAAATACTTCCAAAGAATTCAGAAAAACCAGCAATTAATGTCAATAAAAAAGCCTTTTTCCAATCATTAAACTCATAATAAATAGGAATTGCTATTAAAATGCCCTCAGGAATATTATGAAACATAATCGCAACTACAATAGATAATCCTAAGCGAATATCATAAGAAGAAGTAATAAAAGATAAAATGCCTTCTGGAATATTATGAAGTAAAAGAGAAATAAAAGAAAAAATACCTATCCGATATAAATCATGAGATATTTTATTATTTAAAAACTTATTAACAAAAAATGCCAAAAAGATCCCTAACCAAAAAGAAAAAAAGACAATACTAAGATTAACAAAAGCCGAAAAAGATAAATAAGTAAAAGCTTCTGGCAATAAAGAAAAACATGACACACAAAACATAACACCTGCCGAAAAAGAAAAAGAAAAGCCAATAATAGATTTTTCATATTTCCTAGGAATAATAATTAAAAAAAAACCAAACAAAGTAGAAATGCTCGCTAAAAAAGATAATAATAAAGGATTATAAAATGATTTCATACTATAAGATATTCAATAAAAACAAATAATATGATATAATTAGATAGATTTGGAAGTGATCTAATGAACTATGATTTAGAAATGGAAAAACAGTTAAAAGATATTAAAGAAGGATCTTCATTACTACTGCATGCTTGCTGTGCTCCTTGTTCAAGTGCTGTATTAGAAAGAATAGGTAATATATTTGAAATAACTATTTTTTACTACAATCCAAATATAACAGAAAAAGAAGAATACCAAAAAAGAATTGAAGAAATAAAAAAACTTATTTCTTATCTACATCCAAAATATCCTATAAAACTAATAGAAGGCAATCATGAACCAGATAAATATCTAAGTACCATTAAAGGTCTAGAAGAAGAACCAGAGCGAGGAAAACGCTGCTATAAATGTTATGAATTAAGATTAGAAGAAACAGCTAAAATAGCTGAAAAATTAAATATTCCATACTTTTGTACAACTTTAACTTTATCTCCTCATAAAAATAGTAATTGGATTAATGAAATAGGAATGAATCTAAATGAAAAATATCAACCAACCTACATCTATTCTGATTTTAAAAAGAAAGATGGATATAAAAGAAGTATTGAATTATCAAAAGAATTTAATTTATATAGACAAGATTATTGTGGTTGTATTTATTCAAAAAAGAAAAATAGCAAGTAGTAAAATACTTGTTATTTTAATATAATAATAAAAGAAGAAAGATAAATAGTAATCTTTACTAATCAAAAAGATTATATTATAATTTTAATAAGGGAAGTGTAGATATGAAATATTATTGTTTAGGAATTAAAGGTACAGGTATGTCAACCTTAGCACAAATATTATATGATTTAGGAAATGATGTATCAGGATATGATGATGCAACAGGGTATAAGTTTACCCAAGTAGGCTTAGAAAAAAGAAATATTCCAATATATCACGATCAATCAAAAGAATTAGACCCAGATACTATCGTAACATATAGTGTAGCTTTAAAAGAAGATCATAAAGAATTACAAAGAGTAAAACAATTAGGACTAAAAGTAGTAAAATATAATGAAATAATGGGAGCAATAATTAATTTATTTGACTCAATTGGAGTAAGTGGAACTCATGGTAAAACCACCACCTCATCACTAATTAGACACATTTTAGAAGAAAATGGAGGTTGTAATTACTTTATCGGTGCAGGAGATGGCTATGCAACTCCTGATAATAAGTATTTTGTCGTTGAATCAGATGAGTTTAATCGTCATTTTACTGCTTATCATCCAAAATATTCTGTAATAACAAATATCGAAGAAGAACATATGGAATGCTATAAAGATATTGATGATATTAGAAATACATTCCAATTATTTGCTAATCAAACTGAAAGATTAGTAGTAGCTAATGGAGATAACGCTGAAGTAAGAAAAATAAATTATAATACAAATGTAATATTATATGGATTTGGCTTTAATAATACTGCTGTAATAAAAAATTTAAAATTAACGGAAGAAGGTTCAAGATTTGATATCTATATAAAAGAAGAATTATATGGTAGTTTTGAAGTGCCTCTATATGGAAAACATATGGTATCAAATGTATGTGCAGCTATCTTGATTTGTAAAGAATTAGGAATACCAAAGGAAAAAATCTATGAAGCATTAAAGACTTTTAAAAATGCCAAAAGAAGATTTGCTATCGAAAAAGTAAGAAACACCATTATTATAGATGATTATGCCCATCACCCAACAGAAATAAGAGTAACATTAGAGGCAGCCAGACAAAAATATCCAGATAAAAGATTAGTAGTTGTATTTAAACCAAATACCTATTCCAGAACAAAAGACTTTAAAGATGACTTTGTAGATGCCCTACAAGTTGCTGACAAAGTATATCTAACAGAAATTGATTGTAATAGAGAAAAGCAAGAAGATTATCCAGGTATAACTTCATCAATCATAACAAATGAAATAGAAGGAGCAGAAATAATAGATGAAGACCACATTGATAAATTAGGAAATGAACTAAACTCTGTAGTATGTTTTATGAGTTGTGCATATGTTGATAAACTAATAGAGAGTTTTAAAACCTATATCATAAATCAACCCAAAGAAAAAGAATAAAGGAAGAGAAAAATGACAGAAACAAAAAAGAAAAAGAAAAAATCTTGGAAAAGAATCCTAAAACATAAAATATTTCGATCTAGAAATTTCGGAAGTATCATTACTGCTATATTTGTATCATTATTCTTAGTAATGCTACATTCTATTGATTTATTACCAATAAAATATTATATAGGGATAACTACTTTTATAATGGGATTAACCATATTAGGAATTATTTTCATAAATGTCCATAAAAAAAGAGTTTTAAAAATAATAGGAACAATTCTTCTAATACTATTAGGAATTATCAGTATCATCGGAATCTATTATTTATCAACAACTAAATCGTTTATGACAGATTCTTTTTCAAAAAAAATCACCTACGAAAAAATAACTTACTATTTGATAGAAACAAAAAAGGAAGAAAAACAAGATATAAAAGGACTTGTTGGAACATATAAAGAATCAATTTATCTTTCAAACGCTTTAGAAAAATTAAAAAATAAATATAGTTTATCAGATATAGCATATGATGATATTGGAACAATGTTTGATCAATTAATAAATGGAACAACTCAGTATTCATTATTAGAAAAATCATCTTATGAAATTGTCTTTTCATTATCTAATGATTTAAAGAAAGATGATTTCAATATCGTCTATGAATTTGATATATATACTAAAAAAGCAAGAAAGAAAAATACAAATACCAAAAAATTTAATATCTATGTAGGTGGCTCTGATTTTGCTAACTACATGGACTTCAATATGGTAGCAACTATTAATACAGAAACACATAATATTCTATTAACAAGTATACCAAGAGATTTATATTTAAAAGTAGCTGGCTATGATGATGGAAGATATGAAAAACTAAGCTTTATGAATTTAAATTATGGATATGAAAGTAATAGAGATACCTTAGCCCAATTCTTAAATACTGATATAGATTATACATTATTAATTAATACCGATAGTCTTGTAACAGTAGTAGACTATATTGGAGGAATAGAATTTTGTAGTGATTATGAATTTATGACAACCCATGCTATGGTAAAAGACACATATAATGATACTGAAGGAAAAAAACTATATGTAAAAAAAGGTTGCCAACACTTAAATGGAATTGAAACTCTAACTGTTGCTAGAGAAAGGAATTCTTTTCCAGGAAGAGATCGCGTCAGACAAGAAAATTGTCGAAAAATAATGGTATCTATCTTTAAAAAAATGATAAGTACCGATACAATACTTCATTATAATGAAACACTAGATACACTAAGTTCTTTATATGAAACAGATATTGAAAAAAGCATAATAACAAACTTTGTCAAAGACATTTTAGCAAATGGAAATAAATGGAAAATATCATCTCAAGCAATAAATGGAACTGATGGTAAAGATAAAGTCCACAAATATAATATGATTGATTGGGTAATGTATCCTGATGAAGCAACTGTTCAAAATGCTCAAAATAATATAAAAAAGACATTGAAATAAAAATCAGTGTCTTTTTCTGTCAAATTTTTTTGAAAATGTCAGTTAAATCATTTTGAGAAAATGTCAGTAGAGTATTTTTTAGATAACATCAAAAGGAGTTTCTTTTGATG
>CACZFH010000037.1 GCA_902780395.1 uncultured Erysipelotrichaceae bacterium | reverse complement strand
CATCTTTTTTTTCATTTTCACAACTTTCTTTCTCTTTTTATTGTATCAAAAAAGTAGACTGTGTGTTTTTACACTGTCTACTTTTAGTTTATCACTTCAACGAAGTAAGTTTTTTTTAATCTAGACTATCAAGGACTGTATCGATATTTTTTAAACCTATTTTATTTTTATGATTTAAATTGTATACTTTTAAGCATTTATAGGCAATTAGTTTATTAAGTGATATAGGCACTCGATTAGCAACTGCTAAATCTAATATATTTTTTAGCTCTTGTTTATTTAATTCAATAGTCTCTAGATTCATCATTGTTTCTATCATAGCTCTATCAATAGGACTCATTTCGGGATTTTCATAATTTTCTTCACCAATTAAAAATAATTGGACAAAATCTTCATTTGATAAGGTTATGTCTTTATCTAGATTTTTATTTAAATAATTAATTAACCTAATTCTTTCTAAACAGAGATTAAAATAGTCATTATTCATTTTCATATTATATCCTCCTATTAATTGTAGCTGGTTCTCCTGAGTCTATTAATACACTTTCAACTGGTGAATCAATTCTTTTAGTTGGTATATATTTTCCTTCTTTTATCACTTCATCAGCGGTCATTTCATAAGATAACTTGCCCTCAACTTCATATCTTATTGAATGTACTGGCACTAGTTTAAGTGATCCACCGGTTGTTCTAAATTCTAAGTAAACAATAGTTTTCGGTTCCCCTTCTCCTCCTAAATACATTATAAATGGAGAATGATAACTAATAGATGACATTTTGGTATTTATGTCGGAATGTTTTGAAATCGGTACTTTACTTAGGTTATAGCCACCTATTGTTTCTGATACCTTTACTCTGGAACTAACTATTTCACCTAGAGGTATAAGACTAAGGCATTTATAGGATATTTTGTCATAATTAAACTCTGTACCAGATTTGGCTATAAATCTTGTTTCTAATAATGTTTGAATATCTTTATGATGTAATAAAGCATGGACTAAATATATAATACTTGATTCATCAATATTATTTTTAAAAGTCTTTAATGTTTTTTTAATAATTTCTCTTCTGTTGCTTATGGTTGCTGCAGCTATTTGCATTTCTTGATGAGCTAAATTTATCATTCTTCTATCTTTTATATTTGATACTACACCTATTGAAAAATCAACATCATTTTTACTTTGTTCATAGTCCAATTTCTTTAGCGCTGTTAGAAATTCTTTTAATGATATTAGTTCAGTTTTTTCATCATTGGTTAAAGTTTCTTTGGCTGTTAAATCTGTTATTCTTTTTTCAACATTTTTAGTTATTTCTTTAATTCTTCCTAATTCTATTGTTTGCAGGCGTAATCTTTCTATTGGATTAGTTTGCATTATATCTAATATTGGTTTTGTTTCGGAATTAATTATTGGAGGTGTTTGATTGATTTTATCAATTCTATCTTTTACTATTGGTAAATAATTTTTATGCAATAATTCTATAATGAAATTTCTAAAAAAATCATTATTTTTAGCAAATATATCGATTGTTCCATTACTATATTCTTCTAATGTTTTCTTAATCTTTAATTCTATTTGTTTATCATAGCCAGACATTTTTTCTTTATATGTTTCTAGTCGTTTTTGATATTCTTCTGAGGATATGTATTTTGTATGAACTTTTGTTAATTCATTATTGATTTCAAATAATTGTTTTTCAAGAGGGTTTGCACCTTTTTTGATTATACCTCTTAATATGTTATTAATATATGTTTCGAAAGATTCATTTGTTAATTCGGGATTGTTTTTATAATAAACCTCTAATTTCTTTATTATGTCTTCTTTTTTTTCTTCTAGATCTACTTCTTTTTGTAAAAGAATGTCTACTTCTTTTTGATTTTCAGTAATTAATGATTCTATATTTAACCCCATATTATATAAAAGTATCATAGTTTCTATATTTAGATTATCTTTTTTAAATAATTCTAAATAGTTCTTTATATTACTTTTTTTTAATTGAATCTTCGGTTTATTATTTATGAATTTACTAATCGTTTTTTTAAAACGTTCATTGCTTGCGTCATCTATATAACTTTTGATTGTCTTTTTGATTGTTTTTGGATTATTAGACATAATTCTTAGAATTAATTGCTCCGTATAATAATCATAATAACGTTCTTTAGCTTTAGTTATTAGTTGAAATAAATCAAAACCATGTTTCATTTCTCTTAAATCTTTATCATATTTTGACATTAGATAACTTGATATTTTACCTAAAACAAATTGTTTTTCATCAGATTGATCTATATATTTTGTAAATGGTTTTTTAGGCCCCAGAACTGTAGTAGTTTCATACGTACGTAAGCTTTTAAAATCCATTGAAAATAGGATTCTTCTTTCATTTGGAGTTAATTCATTTTCTATAAATGCTATTATGTCATTCATTATTTCATTTTCTCTTTTCCCATTAGGGATGTATTTTACCTTGTTTCTTCTTTTAGTACTGTATGAGGTTTCTAAAACAATAGTAGCAAGTTTTTCAATTTTTCTTAATATATTGACATCATCTATGTCTTTATATTTTTGAATCATAATTATAGCATCCATTATATCTTGATCAGATAGTTCTGTATCTGAATCCCAAGTGGTAATAATGGTATCAATAATAGTTGCTTCATCGTTTGCATAGGCTTTTTGCGTGTCTGTAGATTGTGGAGTTATATGGATAGATGCTAATAAATCAGCCATAAAGTCTAATGCTACTGTATCAGAATTACCAAAACTACTAATACCTATGGCATGCTCTATATTGGTAAAATCCATAGAATAACTTCTACCATCTGGAAAATGGTCATACGTTCCATTGGCTTTTAATAATAGTAATATGTATACCTTAGTAAATTCATCTAAAGAAGCTAACATTCTATCAAAATAAAGCCTAAAATCTGTTGAATCATATTGTATTTGGAATTTATCTTTACCTAATGGTTTACTTTGATCTACCAAAGTATTAGCTGTTGTATGTTTTGTTGTTTCTGACCTCTCAATATTATAATCTGCTATTAATGAAGTGTCCATAATATCACCTTTTTAATTATACCAGTTTTAATTGACAAAATAAACATTTTATGATAAAATATACGTGATTTTTTATCAAGGAGGGGTTTGATGGAAAATATTGTAAATAATGATTTTTCTAATATAATAGTTACAACTCGTAATAGGACTTTATCTTTATCAAAATGTGCTGAAATGTATAATTTGGATTATGATATTTTAGAAGCTGAATATATTAATTCAGGAAATATTGATGAAAGTATTTTAAATACTAGAATTAAAATGCAGTATCGAGATATTATGTTAAAGATAATTATAGAGTCAGATATTAACACTTTAAAACCTTCATGGGAACCATTGAGAAATATTTATTATAAATATGAAAATCATTATACTGATTTATTAAACTATGTTTTTTATAAAAAAAGAAAGAACATTGCTTTGACAAAAGATGATTATATTTCTTTGTTTATTAATAGTGGTACAAATAAACCTATGGTTACAAAAGATAATTATGATAGATTATTTACTGTTTATCAAAGAATTATTAATGGAGAAGACATTTATGATGAAATTCCTTATAATGATGCATTTAATTTAATTCGCTCTTCTCAGATGAATCAATTTCCATCTGAAATGGTTTCAGGAATATTTAAATATTGTCTTAGCCAAGAAAAACAAAAAAATATTGGTATAGTAAGATATTCTTATGATACTAATTTGATTGAAAGTAAGAATTTTATAAAATAATAAAAAGCTCAAAGAAGAGCTTTTTTTATATTTTTTTTAATGATTTATTAACGGATAATTGATATGGATAGCTTAAATTATTATAAAATTGATTTTCCTGCATGAATTGGATATACAAAGTATATAAAGGGGTTTTTAGGTCAGACGCATCTATTTTTTGACTAAATATCTTTTTTTCTTTTTCTCTACATTCAAAAAGAATGGTTGAAATTATTTCTTTATCAATATCTTTAAATTGAATATTTTTGTTTAATTCTTTACAAATATAAAATTCACAGTCTGGCTCTATTCTATATTTTTCTTTAATACTTTGTGGGGTTATTTTCCTAATGTTTTTATTATTTTTTTGAAGTATTTTTAAAATTTCATAAATACTATAATATCTTTCATCAAAATAACCTATAATATGTCTAATATTATTAAATTCATAATAACTTGTTTTTATTTTATTTTCTCTTACTTTGAATTCTTCTATAAATAATCCATGATGATTTACTCGGATACACTTTATTGTATCCCTATCTATAGAAAATATGGATTTTTCTTGAATACAAGTTTCTATAATATCATTATCATTATTGCTGTTCATTAAAAGATCAATAGATCTTTGT
This sequence comes from uncultured Erysipelotrichaceae bacterium, assembly GCA_902780395.1. Classification (GTDB taxonomy): domain Bacteria; phylum Bacillota_I; class Bacilli_A; order RF39; family UBA660; genus UBA3789. Next base: position 11,110 of record CACZFH010000037.1, on the reverse strand, counting down.
TTTAAGAGATTTTCACTTGAATCAATATTATCCTTTATAACATAACTTGTAGAGTCATTTCTTCTTTTAAGAAATATCTCATGAGTATCAGTAGAAACAATATACATATTCTTAGTATTATTTTTTATAAAAGATTCTAGTTCGGTGTAATAATTTCTATTTATTATATATAGCCATGGCATTAAATAGTCTGTGTCATAACGAAGAACTATTTTAAACCAAATATCTTTATTCATAATATTACTTCCTTTTTAGTTGCTATTATAACACTATTTAAAGTTGTTGTATATGAAAAGAACTATTAAGTATTCTTTAATAGTTCTTTTATTTTTCTTTACAAATTCTATTAATTAAAAATGGTAATTTTGTTTCGAAATTAACGCCATAAATGTCTTTTGGCTCTTTTTCATAGGTTTCTTTAATGGCTTCCCAGGTATAGTCAACTGCTATCTTCAATGATTTATTGATTGAAATACCATTGGCTAGGGAACCAACTAAGGCACTAGCAAAAACATCTCCTGTCCCATGATATTTGGCATTTATTTTTTTTCTAAAATATGAATAAAACTCTTTTGTTTTGGCATTATAACTTAATATTCCAACTTTATTATTTAAATTTATGTCAGTTATTACAACATTTTTTATTTTTTTGGATAACTCAATTGCTATTTTTTTTATTTCGTCCAATGTCATTTTTTCATCGTAGGGAATACCAGCTAGTAAAGAGGCTTCTGTTACATTTGGTACTATAATATCTGCTTGATCACATAATTCTTTCATTTTGCTTACAAATTCATTATTAAAACCAGAGTAAAGCTTTCCATTATCTGCCATGGCGGGATCTACTAAAACTATATTTTCTTTTGTATCAAAATCTTTTATAAATTTTTTTACTAATTCTATCTGCTCAATATTACCCATATATCCTGTATATATAGCATCAAATTTAAATTTTTCTTTTTGCCAATGATTTGAAATAGCATTTATATCCATAGATAAATCTCTAAAAGTAAATCCTTGAAAGGCAGTGTGTGTAGATAGGATAGTTGTTGGTAGAATGGCAGTTTCTATTCCAGTTGCAGATATGATTGGTAAAGCTACTGTTAAGGAACATTTTCCTATACAAGATATGTCTTGAATTGTTACTATTTTTTTCATGTTATCATCTCCAATTAATTTTCTTTTAAAAAATCCTCTTTTATATTCATTTTTTGTTCTTGAAAGATTCTATGATCCATCTCTTTTAAATTTTTACTAATTAATGGCTTAAAATCCATATTAGCTATTATATTTTTTTCTAAATCTACTCCTGGGGCAATTTCTGTTAGCATAATGCCATCTTTCGTTAGAGTAAAAACACACCTTTCAGTTACATATAATACTTCTTGTTTATTTTTAATAGCTTGTTCTGATGAGAAAGTAATTTGTTCTACAGAGTCTACAAATTTATTCTTTTTTCCTTCTTGAATAATTATTAATTTACCATCTTCTATTTTTTCTTCTAAATCTAAAGCTTTAAATGTTCCCATAAATATAATTTTCTTGGTAGACTGTGTTATATTAATAAATCCTCCTGGTCCAGTAACTCTTGTTCCAAATTTTGATACATTTACATTACCATGTTTATCTACTTCGGCTAGACCTACTACAGCCATATCTAGACATCCTCCATTATAAGCATCAAATTGCTCGGCCGTTGGAATGACTGAGTCTGGATTTATGGATGCTCCAAAGACAACTCCTCCAATAGGAACTCCCCCGGTTGGCCCTGATTCTACAGATAAGTAGATATAGTCACTAATTCCTTCTTCAGCACAGGCATTAGCAACACTATCAGGCATACCTACGCCAAGATTGATAACATCCCCTTTTTTTAATTCCATAGCACTTCTTCTGCCACAGATTTTTCTTTCGTCTAATGGCCTTATTTTTATATCTTCTAATTTAATTTTTTTATCTCCGGTTATCTCAGGTCTATAAAAAGGAATATTATATTCACCTAATTCATCTGTTGGTTCATTAATAACTACATAATCAACATAAGAAGAATGAATTAAAACATCTCTGGCTCTAAAACTACCTTTGGGTTTTATCCCTTTTACTTCAACAATGACAATACCACCACTATTATGAGCTGCTATTGCCATATTATATTGTTCTCCAATGATTCCTTCTTCTTGAAAGGAAATGTTTCCATCTTCATCAGCATAACTGGCTTTTAGTAAAGCTACATTTACAGGAAAGGTATGATAAAATAAGTTTTCTTTACCATTTAATTCAATTAATTCTACTATAGGTTCTAGTTTTTTGGCTTTTTCGTTGGCACAACATCCATCTATTCGAGGATCAGCAAAGGTTCCTAATCCAACGTGCGTTATAATTCCTACTTCATGGCCTGCGATGGCTCTATATAAATGATTTATTACACCTAATGGTACAGCAAAGGCGGGAAATTGATTACTACCGATTGCATTTCCAAATACTCTTCCCATGCCTAAGTGGGCACAGATAGCTTTACCTACTAAGCCTTCCTTTGCAAGCATATTCATCCCAACATCATCATTAGTTAGATTCCCTGGTGAAATGCCACAACTTACTGTTATATTATTAGGATGCTTTGTTGCTAGAAATGAGTCCATAATGCTTTTAATTAAAGCTTCTGGGCTTCCTGATCCGCCACTTCCTGATATTAATACTGTGTCTTTATCTTTTATATATGACGCTACTTCTTTTTTCTCAATTATCTTCATAATATCACCTACTTATACTATACCATAGAAAAAGAAATGATTACATCATTTCTCTTTAATTCTTATTAATCTTTTTTTAGAACGGATATTTCCATAATATTTTTAACAACGATTGATAATAGAATCGTTATAATAACACTTGGAATATATACTAACCAGAATGGATATGTAGTTGCTTCGGTATTAGTACCTAATAGTCTTAGTACTAATATAGCAATTGGATAATGTAGCATATAAATATATAGTGATAATCCTCCTAAATATTCTAATGCTTTATTAGTTACATTATTATTTAATAATTTTGATATTCCATCCTTGTTTAAAAGTGATAGAGCAACTACCATAATACATAAGAATGATACTGTCCATCTTTCTAAATTAAAGAAAGTTGGTTGATTAATAATATACCATCCAAGTAATACACTTACTGTTGCATTTAAAATGGTAATACCTGTTAAGCTCTTAAATTTATGTTCTTTTACTTTACCAAGAACATAATATAGAATTACTCCAATTAGCATTCCTATCATAACAAAAATTAGTCCATTATTAAATCCAATAGTTGCGGTTGCGTCTGTAGCACTTCCACCCATTCCATTAGTAGAAGCAAGTTGTGTTCCAAAAGTAGACCATGCTGTTTGAGCCGCTCTTGTGTTGGTAAAACTCCACCATCCAGCAAAGAATATAGATAGCAATGGTGCAACTAAGCCAGCCATAACATCTTCATTTTTACATAATCCCCAGTAAATAAAGTAACCTATGATGATGATTGCTGATATAAACCATAGTGGTCCATTTAAGTTAAAGAATTCTCCACCTGTACTTCTTAATCCAACTGAATGGAATCCTAAGAATTCCCAAATACTATTTAGCAACATAGTACAAATTTCTTTAAAACCATAATTTGGATAATAGAATTTTGTTACAATTAATACACCTAAGATATATCCAAGAATTAATACTGGCAATAAAGATTTAATTCTTGACCAAGTATATTCACCAGCTCTACTTAAAGCACTCCTTTCATTATATTTTGGATCTTTAGCTAATTTTTTGAAATGTGCTACTAAGAAATAACCGGCTGTTATAGTAAATAGTAACAATACTTCGCTTGAACCAAAGAACCAATTAGAAGTTTCCATCCAGTATCCATTACTACCATTACAGGTTCTAGCAATAATCCAACCTATATGGAAACCAACTATAGCAATTGCTGCAAAAAAGCGCCAAAATTCAATTGCTACATTTCTTTTCTTGACTTCTTTTATTTCAGTCACAAAAAGCACTCCTTTCTTTCTCTCGGTATCCCTACCTTATCATAAGTATATCAGTCTACTTTCTTCATTTCAATAGATTTTTATTTTTTATAAAATTCTTTTTACATATAAAAAGACTAGTTATTGCTAGTCTCATAAAAATTCCCTATTTTTATTAGTTTTTTTGACTTAATTTCTCCTTTTTTTATGGTTTTATCTAAGTCTATTAAGAGTTCTTCATCATCATAATTATGACTATCATATTCTGATAAAAATACTTTTTCTTCTCCATATGGTCCTTCTGTATGAAATTCTCCTAAGTAACCATTACCATTGTACATGTATATTTTTTTTCCTAATTTTAATTTTTCTTGTAAACATGGTAAACTTATAAAGTAATTTGTAGATTCTCTTATTATTGGGTTTATTCCATTTGGATTCTCAATCAAATATGTTTCTATAAAACAATTTCTTTTCTTATCAAAACAAATATATGCTGCTTTTTTATTCATAATATTTAATCCCCCTACTATCTTATTATTATGCTATTCTATGATAAGTTTCTTCTCCTAAATTACTAACAATTATTAGATCATCATCTTTAAAATAATATGAATACTGTACTAATCTTTTATCTTCAAAGGTAATGCTTATGGTTCCATTATCTGTATCGTAAGCAAACTTACCTTTCTCCGTAGTTTGACCTTCTACTTTGATATAAGTCCCCTTTTTATTTTTATTAAATTCATATCTTATAAAACCATTACTGGTGCTTTTTTCCCATGATCCAACTATTATACCATCAACTTGTTGCTCTTTAATTATTTCTGGTTGTTCTTTTTTCTCTTCTTTTTGACACCCTGTGATTGTTAGTAACCCTATACTTAATATTACTAGTATTAGTATTATTCTTATTTCTTTTTTCATTTTATCCCTTCTTTCCTTTTTTTATTATAACATATTATAAATTATTTCCTAGATATGTTAATAATATCATCACTAGAATTATTATTGCTATTATTATAAAACTAATAATATGCTTTTTTCTTTCGTTATAAATTGTTCCAATAAACTCTCTAATAAAGGCATTTATCCAAAAATAACTTTTTGTTTTTGAACCAAGACCTTCTAATATTAAACCTTGCTCTGTAGCGATTAAACCTGCTCTTAGGACATGATAATTAGTGGTAGAGAAACCGATATTAGCTTTTTTATTATTAATTAACTTATATGAATTTTTGATATTTTCATAAGTGTTTTTGGATTTATTCTCAACTATGATATTATCCTTTTTTATTCCTTGTTCTAGTAAGTAATTAGAAATTGCTTCTCCTTCTGATATAACCTCATCTTTGCCTTTACCTCCGGAAGGTACAAATACTAAATCTTTTTTAGTTTTTTCTAATTGCTTATTCCTAAAATTAATAGCTTTATCTACTCTTCCTTTTAAAAGTGGAGGAAGGGTTCCATCATCTTTTATTTTACAACCAAGAATAATCATATAATCCTTATTATAATCTATTTTTTTCTTAGTAGATTTTATAGCAATAATAATTGTTGCTAATAAGATACATTCTAGGTAAGTAATAGTTAAATATATAAGAGATTCTAAGAAATTATAAATATATGGTCCAGGACCATTTAAATTATAAATATTAATATTTCCTGATTGCATTAATACACGATATATTATTTCTGGTAATATAGTGAAAAAACAAATAAAAATACCTAGAAATAAGCCTAATAAATTTCTAATGGATTTCCCTTCTTTTAATATTAAATTAATATTACTTATCGTTACTAAGACAAAGGTAATTATTGAGATTGGGAATAGATAAAAAGATGTAGATGAAATAGAATCTATTACTTTATTGATTGTTTCAAATAAGCCATGATAATTAAAAATAGTTAGGAAGTTATTTATTATAAAGAATGAAAGAAATATTAAAATTCCTAAATAAGCTATATTTTTGTATTGATATAAATTCTCTTTTAGACCTTTCTTATATTTCTTTTTTAATAGATAAAATACATATAAAAGGATAACTGTAAAGGAAATTGGTATTATTTCTGATCCTGTAGATTTACCTAAATAATTATTATCAGTTATTACCATGTTTTTATGAATATAAATAATTTTACATTCTTTATAATCTTCATAGTTTAAATATACATATGCTTTCCCTGGCTTTTTGGCTTTAACTTTTACTAGATAATTTCCGTTTTTTATTTTTTTATCTATTATTTCAATTTCTCCAGTTTCATTTTCTATAGTTATATCTTTATAGTTTTCGTTTGTTAAATTATATTTTAAAGTATATGTTTTTCCTAATAAGAGAATTATGATATAAGATAATATAATAGTAATTAATGATAGAATTATAACATTTATAATTTTATTCTTCATTTTATCAATCCTTTACAAAGAAGTTATTTATAACCAAGAATTATTTTTCTTTATATAAATTGTTTTTACTACTTGTACAATTATTGAATAAAGTAGTACTAGTAATACTACATATAAATAATAATATGGAGGTAATGTTACAAAGTGAAATCCTGGTAGACCACTTAATAATATTGGTATTAGTATTGTACATATAATTGTTGTTAGGGATAGAGCTATTAAGATATTACTTGGATTTGATTGTAGATAGTTTAATTTATTAGTTCTTAGATAATATATTATTAAGGTTTCTGATATAATACATTCTACAAACCAAGCTGTTTGAAAGAAAGCTTGTTTTTCTATGGTATTATACTTAAAGATAAACCAAAAGATTAAAAAAGCGCATACGTCAGTTATAGAACTAATTATTCCAAATATTCTCATAAATTTGCTTAAGTCTTTGGTATTCCATTTTTTTGGTGTTTTAATAAATTCTTCATCTACTGTATCGTAAGGTATTCCTATTTGAGATATTTCTACTATAAAATCTTGAATTAGCATTTGAATAGGCATTAATGGTAAAAATGGTAAACAAATACTAGATAACATGATACTAAATACATCTCCAAAATCTTGACTTAAGGCTAGTTTCATATATTTTACTATATTTCCGTAGACAACTCTACCCTCTTTTACACCATTATATACTACTTCAAGGTTTTGCTCTAAAAGAATAATGTCACTAGACTCTTTGGCTATATCAGTGGCATCATCTACACTGATTGCTACGTCTGATGAATGAAGGGCCGGGGCATCATTGACACCATCTCCCATGTAACCTACACAATGACCGTTCTTTTTTAGTAAAGCAACAACTCTTTCTTTTTGAAGAGGATTCATTCTAGCAAAGACATTAACTTTTTCTATTTCTTCCTCTAATTCTTCATCTGTCATTTTTTCTATTTCAATCCCTAGGATTATTTTACTTTCTATTCCAACGGCTGAACAGATGGCCTCTGTTGCATATTTATTGTCTCCAGTAAGAATCTTGGTTGTAACTCCTAAATCTTTTAATTGCTGAATGGTTTTTATAGCATCTTTTTTTGGTGGATCTAGGAAGGCAATCAAACCAATTAGTGTGAAGTCTTTTTCATCTTCTTTATTAAAATTGTTAATTCCCTCATATTCATGTTTTATAGCTAAGGCTAAAACTTGCATTCCTTGTTTGGCTAAATTGGTGGCTTTTTCTTCTACTTCTTTTTCTATTTTTTCAGATATTGCTACTTCTTTTCCATCTAATAAAGCCATATCACAGACTTTGATAATTTCTTCTAAGGCCCCTTTAGCAATAACTGAATATTCCTTTTTATTTTGAACTACGATAGAAGCTCTTTTTCTTGTATAATCAAAGGGAATCTCATCTATTTTACTATAATCTGATATATCTATATTGTGTTCTTTTCCATAGACATTTATAGCTTTATCAACTAGATTTTTAAAACCAGTACTTAGTTTACTATTAACATATGCACATTTTAGGACATATTCATCTTCTTCTCCTTTTAAATTAATATATTTTTGAAGAACGATATTATTCTTGGTCAAAGTTCCTGTTTTATCAGTACATAATACATCCATAGAACCTAAATTCTGAATTGACTTTATGTTTTTTACAAGAGTTTTTTGTTTGGATAATTGTTTACTACCTCTTGTTAAATTTACATTGACTATCATAGGAAGCATACTTGGTGTTATTCCTACAGCTACTGATAAAGAAAATAATAAGGCTTCTTGATAATTACCTCTTAGTACTCCATAAATAACAAAAACAAGTAATGAAATAGCAATCATATATCTAATTAGCATAGAACTGATATGACTAATTCCTTGATCAAAGGTTGTTTCTTCTTTGATAGTAGATACTTTTTTATTTACTTTTCCCATAAAAGTATCCATTCCTGTTTTTACAACAACACCTAAGCCATTTCCACTAATTACATTGGTTCCCATTAAACAAATATTTTTAATAGCTGTTTCTTCATTATTAATAATAGCTTTTTGTTCTGCTATTTTTTCTATTGCTATACTCTCACCAGTAAAAGATGCTTGATTAATAAATAAATCTTTACTTTCTATTAAATATAAGTCAGCTGGTACAATTGAGCCAGCACTTAAGGTGATAATATCTCCTAATACTATTTTTTCTTGTCTTACTTCTTGCTGTTTTTCGTTACGAATGACATCAGTAAAAATCTTTATTTTTTCTTTAAGTCTGACATTAAAACGATAGGTTGAATAGTTTTGAAAAAAACTAATTAAAGCACTTAGTATGGTTATTACTAAGATGATAAAAGAACCTATTCTATCTCCTGTAAAATAATTAATAATTGCTAGGACAATTAAGATAAGAATAAACTTATCTTTAAAACTATCTATAAGAAAATAGATAGGCCCTCTTTTTTTATTATCATTTGGGATATTTTCACCATATAAAGATAGTCTTTCTTTTACTTCTTCTTTAGTTAGGCCATTTTTTCTTGTATGAAAAGCTGTTAGTATTTCTTCTTCAGACATGTTAGATATTTCATAATAACTTAAATCCTGTTTCATTTTATTCATCACCTTTTAATTATTATCTTATTTTATTATATCAAAAAGACTAGAAGAATCTAGTCTATATTTTCTTTTATAATTTTCCTATCAAATTATTTTAGTATTAATCTAGCAGCTTTTTATACTATTTTATAATAATTTTATATATAATTTTAGAAAAAATTTTTACTTATGGGATACTCCTTGTTTTTGTTCGATTGCTCTTTGAACTACTTCTTTTCTATCTAATCTTTCTCCTGTTTTAGAATTATAACGAGCTAAAAAAACTCTTATATCTTTATTACTAAATCCAAGATTTCGCAATTCTTCATAAGTTTTACCTGTTTCTTCTTCAAACTCTTTTGCTTCTTGTTCTTTCATCATTATAGCTTTTTGAAAAACTAATTCTCTATCAATCTTTTCTCCTTTTACATCATATCTTTTTTTTATTATTGAAAATATATCTTCTATTGTAAAGCCTAGGTCTAATAGTTTGGGAATGCTATATCCCATCTTTTTTAAAAATATACTTTGTTCTTTTTCATCTTTTAAGGCCTTATCAACTATTCCTACTATCTCTTCTTCATTGAAATCTTTTTCTAATAAGTAATTTTTCATATCATCTCTTATTTTTTCTGCCATATATTCATAAGGACGATTACTATAGCAAGGAATATATCTTGTTTTAATTATAGCTATAGTAATGTTTTCAATAACCTTTTTTTCTATTATTTCTTTAGGATTATCGGTTTTTAAATATTCTTCAATTTCATTTATTGGAATTCCAAAAGTAGATAAATCATCTAAGGAAAAATCTATATTTCTTTTTTTCATTTCTATTTCTATTTTTACTTCTTCTCTCTGCTTGTTTTCTGATATTAATAGATAGATTTCCTGCTCTGTAAATCCATATTGAATTAGTTCTTGAATGGTATATCCAATTTGTTGATGCCTTGATATTATATTTTGAATTAATTGTTCTTGATATGATGGATTATTTATTATATGAAATAAATCTATTGAAGTTAATGAATCCCTTAGTATTTCTACTGGTATGTCATATTTCATACTTAATTCTGTTAATAAACTATCTTTGGATGCTGCTATTTTTTCTATTATTTGCTGTTTTTTAATGATTTCTCCTAATTCATAATATCTTTGTTTTCTTTCTTTTAAATCTGTTCCAGTATTATTTGAAAACTGTGAAATATCTATTTCTTGCTGTTGTTCCAATAATAATTTTTCTATTTTTTTGTATATAATATGTATTAATTCTTCATTATTAAAACCCCATCCATCAGGATTATAATTATACTTTTTGATATACATTTCAATTATATCTATAATTTGACTCAATTCATTTCCTAATATATCTTTCGTTTTACTTTTATCTCCAAATAGATAATTAACCATCAAAATAATATCTTTATTATCATTACTTAGTATAATCATTATTGTATTAATTATTTTTCTCTCATCTGGGTAAATGTCTTTTGCTTCTACAAAACCTTTTTCTTTTATTTGAGAAGAAATTGTTATACTCATTTCTTTTTTATTATCTATACAGTCTTTCATATATTCATTTATAATAAATTCTGAGAAATGAACTGCCATAGCTTCTTCTATGACTGTATTTATTTTTAATTGACCAATTGTGTTTATCGCTATTTCTCTTGAAAAATAATGAGCCAATTCATGTAGAATTGTTGCTATATCATCGATATTCGTTGATATATCAGATGGAAGCAATATTACTGAGCCTTCTCTTTTAGTAGTATACTCAGCTCTAGCTTTTCTTAGCTGTAAGTAATTATCTACTTTATCTCCCATTTCAATAGGGATAGATGATAAGACTGTTTGTATTTCATTTAATGTATTTTCATCTACATATTTTTGCATCACTTGAATAATCATTTTTTTTACGATTTCTATTACTTCTACTTTCATATATCCTCCAAATCCTGAATTAATTATACGATAATAATACCAAAAAAACTAGATAAATCATCTAGTTTTCTTTTTTATCGTTAATTTTTATTTGGATGTCCGTTTTTAATTAAATAACGGAATTAAGTCTGATTATAGTATAATATTACATGTTTCTATGCAGTTATAAGGAGGAA
>CACZFH010000036.1 GCA_902780395.1 uncultured Erysipelotrichaceae bacterium | reverse complement strand
TTTTAGAATAGCACCATTATTGATTATTGTAATTACAGCTATATTAATAATATTATTTATAAAAAGAGAAAAATAAAACGATCAGAATATTAAGATATTACGAACTGACGAGTAGGAGAAATCCTACTTTTTTGATATAATAATAAAAGGAGTTGAAACTATGTCAAAATATAATGTTGGAGCTTATATAAGACTATCAAGAGATGAGAGTTATAGTGATTCTGTATAGATAATCAAATTAAATTGGCTGATTATTATTGTGAAAATAATGGTTTAGAAATAGTAGAAAAGTATATTGATAATGGATATAGCGGAACAACTTTTGATAGACCTGGTTTTCAAAATCTTTTAAGAGATATTGAGTGTGGTTTAATTAATACAGTAATAGTTAAAGATTTATCAAGACTCGGAAGAAACTATATTCAAGTGGGTTATTATCTTCATTATTACTTTCCTGATAAGAATGTAAGATTTATTTCTATTAATGATGATTTTGATAGTTTAAAGCATGATAACATTATGGAACGATTAGATGTTCCACTAAAAAATATGATGTATGATCATATGGCATATGAAACTTCAGTTAAAGTAAAAAAATCATTAAGGATAAATAAAGAAAATGGAAACTTTGTTGGATCTTCAGTTATTTATGGATATAGAAAAAATCCAGAAGATATTCATAAATTAATAGTTGATGATGAAGCAGCAGATGTAGTTAGAGAAATATTTAATATGTTTTTATTAGGAATGACTAAATCTGAAATTGCAGAAGAATTAAATAAAAGAGAAGTGATGACTCCTGCATTTTATAAAAAAACTCATAATTTAGGATATACCAAACCTAAGAAAGATAATAAATGGAATTATGAAATAATTGATAGAATACTAAGAGATGAAAACTATACAGGAACTTTAGTACAAGGTAAAAGAAGAAATGAAAACTATATAAGTCATAAAGAAGTAAAGAATCCAGAAGAAGATTGGATAAAATTTGAAAATCATCATGAAGAATTAGTTTCTAAAGAGGTATTTGATAAAGTTCAAGAAATGTTAAAAGTACAAAGAAGAGGTACTAATAAAAACGATTTATTATCTGGTTATTTATTTTGTGCTGATTGTAATGGGCCTATGGCATTAGTTAAAGGCAAGAAAAATAGTTATTACTACTGCAGAAATAGTCTGAATAAAAAAATATGTACAAAGCATAGAATTAGACAAAATGATTTATATAACAAAATTATTGAGTTATTAAATTTGAAAAAATTAGCTGATGAAATAATAGAAGAATTAAATAGAGATATAATTACAAAATATATTGATAAAATTATAGTTTATGAAGAAGAAAAAGTAGATGTAATTTTAAAATATGAAGTTGAAGTAATAAAGCTATAATGAGTAGGGGGATATTTATGGATTACAAGGATAAAATATTGAATTCAATAATAGATAAGTATATTAAAAGCAACAACTGTAATGGAACAAGTGTATATCTATCAAAAATAGAGATTGAAAATGGATTTAATATTGTTAATGTGCTAAATAATGAAGTGTTTTTTAATGAGAATCTTGAAATAATTAAAAATATATTAATTGAATTAATAAATGAAGAAAAAATAGAAGTAATATCATCAAAATATACAGATAATCCGACAATTAAACTTTTACCAACATTTTTATCTATTGATGAACAAATACAACTGATTAATGGTGATTTACACGATATTGTTCTTTTTCCTACCAAAAGGGTATTATCTTCTAAAAAAATATCAAATGAAAAAAAGTTTACAAAGATGTTAAAAAAGGGTGAACATCATTTAAAAATAATATATTTTGATCCAACTATCGTAGAAGAGTATGTTGTTAACCCAAAATATATTTTTAAATTTGATGGTATTAGGGGGTATATCTTATTAAGTGATGAGTTTATAAATAGACAAAGAGATTATGAGTATATTAAAGACTTTGGCATGGCATATTTTAGAAAAAATGGAAAATTTAAGAGAGCTATTGGTGTATTTCTAACAGATTTGAATAAATTATCTGTTGAGGATCAAATGCATTGGAGTAAATATATGCTAAATAATCAACAAGAATATACAGTACATCCAAATTTTGTTGAACAATTATTATATGGAAGGTGGTCTAATAATACACCAATTTATCAAATTATGATAGAAATGAGAACAGAGATTAATAATGTTGTTAATACATTAAAAATGCCTAATTTCTATAAAACTAATTTTGATATATATGATGAAAATATATTTGACTTTAGAACAATATTCTCTCCGACAAAAAGAAACTATGATAATTTTATTATGGTTTTAGAAAAACTGTTTATAAATGATATTAATAAAGACTTTTTTACAACAAAAGCATTTTTGTTTAAAAAAATCGAAAACACAAAAAATGATGACGGAACTGAAAAAGCAAGTATTACCTTATTTTCTGAATGGATTGACTTAAATTTAAGTGATAATAGCGATTATAAAGAAAATGTTATAAAAGTGTTGAAGGATATAAGAAAAAAAAGGCAAAAACCAGCACATAATCTAGAATCTAATGATTATAATGAAGAATATTGGTCAATGCAGAATGAAATTATTATAAAATGTTTCTATGCATTAAGAATGATATTAATTCAATTTTTAGAACATCCGAATTGTTCTTATGAAACGAAACAATATATTTTGAATTTGGATGAAATTACAATAGTTTAGAATAATTTATGATATAATGTTAAGGAAAAAGGAAGTGATTTAAATGGCTGAAAATAAAGATAAAGTGTTTTCTAATACGGCAATCAATTGCTTGGTAACACTTTATACAAACTCTTTCTTAATCCCTTATATTTAAAGGCTTTGCAAGATTTTAGATCTTGTATTTTTTTTATAAAAAGAGCTAAAAAATTGTAAATTTAATAAATATTTGGAAAAATCACCCGGTTTTTGTATAGGAATTGGATAGGTGGTAACGTAAGGGGAAACCCCTTATAAAATAAGGGGAAAATCATTATTAGTAAATAAATATTCGATTTTTTTTAATATATTAATATGTAGTTAATTAGAATATAGTTTTATTACGAAAAAAACAAAATGCAACATATGTTTAAAAATAGAACCAAAAAATGGATTACTATAATAAATTAATAGATTATTTAAAAAATTAGGAGGAAAATTATGGCTGTTTTAGAAATGAAAGTAAAAGCTAAAGAAGATGAAAAGGTTACAGAGTTAGTAGAAAGTGATGTAAAAAAAATAACTGAGGAAAAAATAGAAAAATCATTAAATTATGATGAATTAACTGAAGAAGAGAAAAGAGCAGTTGATGAGTTTAATGAAAAAATTGATGTATTTGATTCAACTCAAATACTTCAGTATGGTGCTCCTGCTCAAAGTAAAATTTCTGAGTTTTCTGATTCTATTTTAGAGGGAGTTAAAACTAAAAATACTGGAGATGTAGGTGAATTACTTGCTGATTTAGTTGGACAAATTAAAAGTTTTGATGCTTCTATAGATGGTAATAATAAAGGATTATTCAAAATATTTAGTAATGTTAAGAAAGAAATTAATACTTTAATTGCTAAATATAGTAAGATTGAGACTAATATTAATACTATTGAAAAAGGATTAGATAAAAACAAGATTCAATTATTAAAAGATATTTCTACATTTGATGAAATGTATGATAAAAATTTAGAATATTTTAAGGAAATATCTCTTTATATAATTGCTGGAGAAAGAAAACTAGATGAATTAAGAAATGTAGTTTTACCTGAATTAAAAAAGAAAGCAGAAGAAACTGGAGAACAATTAGATGTTCAAAAAGTTCAAGATATGGAAGCTCAAATTAATAGATTTGAAAAGAAAATATATGATTTAAAAACTACTCGTATTATTTCTATTCAAATGGCTCCACAAATTAGATTACTTCAAAATAATGATGCTGAATTAGTTGAAAAGATTCAAAGCTCAATTACTAATACAATTCCTTTATGGAAGAATCAAATGGTTTTGGCTTTAGGAATTAATAATGCTAAAAAATCTTTAAAGGAACAACAAGCCGTTTCTAATTTAACTAATGAAATGTTAAAGAAGAATAGTGAGACACTAAAACAAGGTACAATTGATATAGCTAAAGAAAGTGAAAGAGCTATTGTTGATATTGAAACACTTAAGAAAACTAATAAAGATTTAATAGAAACTTTAGATACTGTAATTAAAATTCATGAAGATGGACGTGCTAAACGTGCTGAAGCTGAAGTAGAATTACAAAATATTGAAAAAGAATTAAAAGAAAAAATATTAGAAATTAACGTAAAAAAATAAAAGCATTTTAAATGCTTTTATTTTAGGAGGTTTTGATGAATAATAGACAGATATTGGAAGATGTTTATAAAGACTTTTTTGCTGATAAATCATTAGTTGGTGAGAAAGATACTCCTTTAGTTGAAAATAAATCAGAAGTATTAGATGATGAAAAGTATTCTATTGATTCTTTATTTATTGATGATGAGTCTAAAGATTTATTAAAAAAAATTATTAAATATATGGAAGATTATAGTAAAGGAATAGAAAGTAATTATCTTACTTTTAACTTTACTATTGAATCTAATGATAAAACAATTATAGATTCAATTTGTAATCTGATTATGTATTATTCAAATAAATATAATTATATTTCTAATAAAAAGATGTTTAATTTATCTTTACTTAAGTTAGATAAGTGTGAAGACTTAGTTAACTATTATAAAGATAATGGAGTAATGGTTTATTCTAATATAGATGCTTTAGGAATGCAGGATGTAATGTTTCATAAAAAGTTCTTTTATAATTTATTTGAACTATGTAAAGATAAAACAATTAGTATTATTACTGGTAAGAAAGATGTTTTAAATAGTTTTATGTTAGAGGATACTAATTTAAAAAATACTTTTTGTTTTTCAATAGTAGGTGTTTCTCCTTCTATTAATGATGTTTATAATGAAATTATTTCAAAAATAAATTTAAGTGAAGAATTAAATATTAAAGTTTTAGATTATATAACTGAATCTTATCCAAAAAGTGAAGATAGTTATTCTGTTTATGTTGATAATCTTTATAAATATATATCTTTTAATAAAGATGTTCCTAAATTGGATGAAGTTAAATCTGTTGATTTAGTGTTTAAGGAATTAGATGAATTAGTTGGACTTGAAAAGGTAAAGAAATCATTACATGATCTAGTTGATTTAATTACTTTAAAAAATAAAACTAAGGATGATTTAAAAATAAATAATGTAAATCTTCATATGGTATTTTTAGGTAATCCTGGTACTGGAAAAACTACTGTTGCTAGAATGATAAGTAGTATATTATATGATTTAAAGTATATTAAACAGAATAAATTGATTGAGGTAAGTTCTAAAGATTTAGTTGCAGAGTATGTTGGGCAAACTGCAGTTAAGACAATGAATGTTGTAGAAAAAGCAATGGGTGGAATTTTATTTGTCGATGAAGCCTATGCTTTAGCAGATAAGAATGGTGAAAATACATATAATGGGGAAGCAATAGCAACACTTATTAAAGCTATGGAAGACTATAGAGATGATTTGGTTGTTATTTTTGCTGGGTATACAAAAGAGATGCAAGACTTCTTAGATTCAAACTCTGGTATAGTATCTCGTATTGGTTATACATTAGAATTTGATGATTATACAAATAAAGAATTGATTGATATTTTTAAAGGTATGGTTACTAAAGCGGGATTTATTCTAGATGATGATTGCATTAGTGTAGTTGAAGATTTAATTAATCAAAATCGTAATACTAAGAATTTTGGTAATGCCAGATTCATTAGAAATATGTATGAAAAAACAGTTATTAAACATGCTACTAATACTAAAAATAATAAGAGTAAAAAGATACTTAAGACAATTACTAAAAAAGATATTACATTGTAGATGCTTAGGCATCTTTTTTTGTAGTATAATCAATTTAGATAATGTGCAACTTTAAGATGATAGACTTTTTTCTTTTTATATCATATAATGTTGTATGTAGAGGAGAAATAATATGATTAGATTAAAAAACGTTTCTAAGTATTATTATAGTAAAGGTGTAGTTGCTACTGGCTTTTCTAAAATTAATTTAGAGTTAAATTTAGGTGAGTTTGTCGCAATTACTGGTGAAAGTGGATCAGGTAAAACCACATTACTTAATGTTATATCTGGACTTGATACTTATGAAGATGGTGAAATGTATATAAATGGTGAAGAAACTAGCCATTATATAGAAAAAGATTTTGAAGATTATAGAAGAAAAAATATTGGTAATATTTATCAAAACTTTAATTTGGTTAATAGTTATACTGTTTATCAAAATATTGCTTTAGTTTTAATGCTTAATGGTGAGAAGAATATTAAACCTAGAGTGTTAGATCTAATTAAAAAAGTAGATTTATATAAATTTCGTAATACTAAAGTTTCTAAATTAAGTGGGGGACAAAAACAAAGAGTAGCGATTGCTAGAGCTCTAGCTAAAGATGTTCCTATTATTATTGCTGATGAGCCAACTGGTAATCTAGATAAAAAGAGTGCTCTAAGTATTATGAAATTACTTAGTGAATTATCTAAAGATAAATTAGTTATTGTTGTAACTCATAATTATGAACAAGTGGAACCTTATGTTACTAGAAAAATTACTATGCATGACGGAAGAATATTAGAAGATGTTAAGCTAAAAGATACTGAAAAAGTAAAAAATAATTATTTAACTAAAGTAGGTAAAATATCATTAGTTAATAAAATTAGATTAGGTTTTAGAAATACTTTTAATGTTGTTCCTAAGTTTATTTTATTATTCTTTGTATTTGCTTTTATAGTAGGTTCTCTCTTAGGTGAATACTCTTCATTTAAGAAAGAAGAAGTATTATCTAAAGAGCAAGGTAATAATTATATTTTTAATACTACTAAATTAAATAGAATAGTAGTTAAAAATAAAGATAATTCTTTATTTACTGAAGATCAACTTAATAAAATAAAAAATATGAATAATGTAGATTATATTATTGAAAATGATAGTTTATTAGATGATACTAGAAGTATAAAAGATGAGGATAATAAGTATTGGATAGAATCTTATACTTTACCAATTAACTCTTTTAGAGGT
Source organism: uncultured Erysipelotrichaceae bacterium (assembly GCA_902780395.1). Lineage (GTDB taxonomy): Bacteria > Bacillota_I > Bacilli_A > RF39 > UBA660 > UBA3789. The sequence goes on along the minus strand of CACZFH010000036.1, from coordinate 8,557 downwards.
GAATTATCATTAGGTAGAATGCCTGAAAATGATAAAGAGGTAATATTTGAAATTAGTAAAGATAGTTATTTATTTAATGGAAACGCTGAACAAATATTAAATAAGAATTTTTATTATATAAATGATAATAATTTTGATGCTTTAAATGAAGATTATAGAGTAAACATAGTTGGTATTAAATATACTGATTCATCTAATTATGATATTGTTAGTGTTTATACTTCAGATAATATTATTTCTAAGTTAAGATATCAGAATCATTTAAGATACTCTAATGTATTTGTTAGATTTCAAGGTAAGAAATATAAATCTGATATTAATAATATAATGTATCAAGTTAATCCTAGTAATAAGGTTCCTAATGGTGAAGCATTTATATCAGAGAGTTTTAATTATAATTGTCCTAAATATAATTGTTTATGGTCTCCTATAGATATAATTAATGAGAATTTATATTTTACAGATACTAAGAATTTAGTTGTAAGTAAAACTTATAATAAAGATAATTATAATAAAATTTTTGATGTTCCTAATTATAAAAAAGATACTTTTGATTATGAATATGATGGTAGAGTATTTATAAGTGAGGCTGATTATGAATCATTATTTGATAAAGGTACTTATCAAATAAGTGTATTTACTAAAGATAAGGATAATGTAGATAACGTTTCTAAAGAACTTGATAAGATGAATTATCAAACATTAAAAATAAAAGATACGTTAGTTAATGAAGGTTTAGGAGAATTCTTAAGAGTAATAAAAACTGTAGTTACTATAATACTTGTAATAACTTTATTCTTTATATCTTATTTCATAATTAAAATTATATTAAAGAGTAGAAATAGTTATTATTCAATTATACGTATGTTAGGTGGTACTAAGAGTGTTACTAGAGACTTATTATTAATTGAATTATTTGTAGTAGCAAATATTGCTTTCTTCTTATTTATGTTGTTAATATATTTAGATTTTATTGGTATTACTACTATAGATGTAGTAAAAGATGTTTATGAATATTTAACTATAAATGATTATATTCTTTTATATTTAATAATTACTGGTATGTCTATATTAAGTAGTTTAAGATATTCTAGAAAACTATTTAAAAATAGTGTAATGGTATCTTTTAGAGAGGAGGTTTAATATGATTCGTATTGAAAAAGTTAATAAATACTTTAATAGGTTTAGAAAAAATAGTAATCATGTTATTAATAATACAACTCTTACTCTTGAAGATACTGGTTTAGTTGCTTTACTTGGACCTAGTGGTTCTGGTAAGACTACTTTATTAAATGCTATTGGTGGATTAGATAAGATTAATAGTGGTAAGATTTACATAAATGATAAAAAGATTAGTGGTCATAATATTTATAGAATTGATAAACTTAGAAATTTAAATATTGGTTATATATTTCAAGATTATAAACTAGTTGATAATATGTCTGTATATGATAATGTTGCTTTATCACTTAGAACTATTGGTGTTAAAGATAAAAAAGAAATTGACAAACGTGTTTCTTATGTTCTTGAACGTGTCGGAATGTATAGATATAGAAAAAGACCGGCTTCTATGTTATCAGGTGGAGAAAGACAAAGAGTAGGTATTGCTAGAGCAATAGTAAAGAATCCTAATATTATAATTGCTGATGAACCTACTGGTAATCTTGATAGTAAAAATTCATTAGAAGTTATGAATATTATAAAGAAGATAAGTGAAGATAGATTAGTTATATTAGTTACTCATGAAGTTAATTTAGCTAAGTTCTATGCCTCTAGAATTATTGAAATAGAGGATGGTAGGGTTGTTAATGATTATATTAATGACCATGAAGATAACCTAGATTATTCTATAGATAATAATATCTATTTAAAAGATATTAAGAATAATACAAAAGATAATAAATTAGGTATAGATGTTTATAGAGATAAAGAATCTAATTTAAATATTCAAATTGTTCTTAAAGGAAATAATATATTTATTAAAAGTTTAGATGATAGAAAAATAGAAGTAGTAGATGATAATTCTTCTATAGAATTTATTGATGATCACTATAAGACATTAGCTAAAAAAGATTTAAACTCTATTGATTTTGATTATAATGTTTTAAAGCATAATTCAAGAATTAGGTATTCATCTATATTTAATCCTATTACATTTATTACTAATGGATTTAAAAAAGTATTAGAATATTCATTAATAAAAAAATTATTATTAATTGGATTTTTCTTAAGTGGATTCTTTATTATGATGAGTGCATCTAGAATAGCAGCTAATTTAACTATTCATGATAAAGACTTTGTGGATACAAATAAAAATTATTTAAAAGTACATGTAGAAAAAATAGTATATGATGATTATTATAAACTAAAGAATAATCCTAATGTTGATTATGTAATACCTGGTAATAGTAAAGTTACTTTTAAATTAAAAGTAGATGATTTTTATCAAACTGCACAAACTAATTCAACTATAACTGGTAGTTTATCTTCTGTTAGTATGCTAAATAGTAATGATATTATTTTAGGTAGAATGCCTGAAAATGATAATGAAATAGTTATTGATAAAATGGTAATAGATCAATTAAAGAAAGCAATGAATATTACTAAAATGATAGGTTTAAATAAGAATAAAGATTTTCTAAATAGGGATGCTATTATTACTAACGTACCTAATTTTAAAATTGTTGGTATTACTGATTTAGAAAGTCCATCTATTTATGCAGATGAATCTAAATTTATTAATATTTTATATAACAATGTTAATGAAAATCATTATGACTACACTGGTGATTATGAAGAAGACTATACTAGTGATTATCAAGAGTGGAGTTTATTTACTGATAAAGTATATATAAAAGAAGGTAGATGGCCATTATATGATTATGAAGTTGTTGTTAATGTTAGAAATAAAGAAGAAATGAAATTGAATAAAGAGATAAATAAAAAAATAAATGATAGAAAATTAGTTGTTGTTGGTTATTATGATAGTGAAGAAAATATTGATAAAAATTTAGTTAATGATAATATGGTTAGGTTCTTGCTTTTAAAGAAATCTAAAAATATAATGGTTTATCCTAAAGATAAAGATATTATTGTTGATGAATTAACTAACGAAGGTATTAATGTAGAAGATTCTTATATAGCTAGTAAAACTAAATATTTAAAAGAGCGTGAAAATGGTACTAAAGTTGCTATTACTAGTAGTTTAATAGTACTTGGTATATCATTAATTGAAATAATATTAATGCTTAGAAGTTCATTCTTATCAAGAATTAAAGAAGTTGGTATTTATAGAGCAATTGGTTTAAAGAGAAAAGATATTTATATAATGTTTAGTGGTGAAATAATCGCAATTACAACATTAACTAGTTTACCTGGAATAATACTTAGTGCTTATATATTTAATAGAATTAGTCATATGCCTTTATTAGGTAGTGAATTCTTAGTAAATCAAAATATTGTAGTTTTAGCAGTAGTATTAATATATATTTTTAATCTAATATGTGGATTGTTCCCTGTGTTCTTTACATTAAGAAAAAGACCTGCTCAAATACTATCTAGAACTGATATTTAATAAAAGTACATTTATATGTACTTTTTTATTTTTTTATATATAATAATGGTAAATGCAACTGAAAATATACAAAAAACAACTAAAAATTGGTAGAACGCAACTGGTTTATTTTATATGATTTTGTCATGAAAAGGAGGAAATTTTATGAATTTAAGTGATAATTTAAAAAGACTTAGAAAAGAGAATAATCTAAGTCAAGAAGAGTTGGCAGAAAAACTAGGAGTATCTAGACAAAGTGTTTCTAAATGGGAAAGTAATTCCGCTTATCCAGAAATGGATAAATTAATTCAAATATCTAATATGTTTAATGTTGGTATAGATGAATTATTAAATAAAGATGTAAAAGAGGTTAGAGAAAAGGTAGAAACCAAAAATACTATTAATAAGTATATTGATGATTTTTTAATCTTTATGTCTAAATCTATAGATATGTTTCTTAATATGAATTTTAAACAAAAAATAGAATTTATAATTGAAGAATTATTCATAGCTTTTATACTTTTTATTGGTTTTAATATTATTGGTTCAATATTAAGTGCTATTTATTATGATTTATTTAGTTTTGTTAATTGGAATGTAATTAATGTTATAAAAAATATTTTTGATGCTATATATTTAGCAATTACTATAGTATTTGGTGTTATTATAATACTTCATATTTATAAAACTAGATATTTGGATTATTATGAGATTGTTGATAAAGATGATCTTAAAAAAAGTGATTTAGATAATAAAAAGGATAATATTATTCCAGATAAAAGAGAAAAAATAATAATTAGAGATCCTGATCATTCTAGTTCTAGATTTATTACAGGACTATTAAAAATGTTATTAATAATGATTAAATGTTTTGCTGCTTTCTTATTTGTTGGTGGTGCTTTTACACTTATAGGTCTTGTAATATGTTTAGTATGTTCTTTCTTGATTGCTAAGACAGGATTATTCTTTTTTGGAATACTTTTATCTTTGATTGCATCTATTTCTATTGCTATTATTATATTATCAGTTTTATTTAATTTTATTATTGGACATAAGAATAAATTTGGATTAATATTTATTATTTTTATATTAAGTTTATTAATTTTAGGTAGTGGTATAGGTTGTACTTCTATAGGTTTTACTAAATTTGAATTTAAAAATGATTTAACTCAAACTAAAGAAGAAGTTATTGAAATGAAAGAAGATCTAGTAATTGATTATTTTGGTAATCAGAAAGTTGAATATGTAGAATCTGATAATGATGATGTAAAGATAGTTGTTAACTATTCTGAAGGAAGGGAATGCTATATTGGTAAAGGTCATTTTGATACTGATAATATACTTCATATTAATTTAATTAATAATGGTGGCTCTTTTGAAGATTTAAAAAGACAAATAGATTATTTAAATAAAAGAATTATAAGTGATTCTGATTACTATGAAATTCATATTTATACTAATAAAGAAAATATTGATAAATTGAATAATAATTATTCAGAGTTTTTTAATAGGTAGAGTCTATTTGAAAGAGACAATTTGTCTCTTTTTATTTTTTTTAATTTAAATGTGGTATTATTAATGTAGTTCTTGAGGTGATAATATATGAAAATTAGAGTAAATGGAATTTTTGATAGATACAATAATGAAGTTGATGTCGATAAAAAATGTAATATTTTAATTGGTGAAAATGGAATAGGTAAGAGTACAACTTTAAAAATAGTTAAAGCCTTTTTATCTGGTGATTTTGTTGAATTATTAAATTATTATTTTAACTCTATTGAAGTAATTGATCATAATAAAAATGTAAAAATTAATTATGTTGATTTATTTCCAAAAGCTAATGATATTTTGAATATTACTAATGAATATGTTATTGACTCTTCTTTAGAAAAAGAATCAAGTTGGATTAATTATAATAAATGTGACATAGAAAAATATAATTATAAATTATTAGGTTTAGTAGAAGAAAATCCTAATTGTTATCAACATTTAATTAGAAATGTAATTAATGATGGTAATAAATTTTCTATGGATGGTTTTAGAGAAGAATATAATATAACAAATAATAGTGATTACTTGAGAGATGCTAGTTATATTTTAAATATATTTTACTTACGTTTTATTAATGTAAAAGATTACAATAATATAAGATATATTGATAATACTGAATTTTCTAAAAATGAATTGTATAAAACTTTTGATGAGATATTAAAAAATTATAATAGAGTATTTTTAATTTCTGCAGTAAAAGAAATAGATATTGTTAATGATGTTTTTAATATTCCTAATAAATATTTTTCTATTAATGATGATTTTCGTATTTTAGATAGTTATAAAAAAGAAGAAAAAGATATATTAAAAAGAGTTCCTAGAGATATTCGAAAGAGGGAAGATTTTGAGAATAAATCTGTTCATTTAAGTGTAGAAGAAATGGAAAGATTTTATAATGAGTTATTTAATAAATCTAGTGTTGAAGAAATAATAAATAATACTATTTATGAAAATATATATAAAGATTATGATGTTTATAAAGATCTTGGTGGTTTTAATAATTCATATAGGCCATCTATTGATATTAAAAAAATATTATTTAAAAACTATTATAGTGAAGATGTATTAAGAAAGTTTACTAGAGACTATTATACTATGCTTAAAAAGATGGTTAATAGAGAATATAGTGCACAAGAATTAGATTTAGAGTTATGCTTTGATAATCCTGATATTATGAATAAATACTATATTTTTATGGAACCTCTTATACCTAGATATTCATTCTATAGATCCTTCTTATTAGGAAGCAATAAAACAAGTTACTATTCTTATGAAGCTCAAGTTTTTAATAAATTTATTCTTGATAATTTAGATTATTATGTAAATTATGAGAATGATAAAATTAAAATCTTAAATTATCTTTTAAGTGAATATTTTAAAAATAAAAAGATTTATTGTTCTCCAAATGGATTAATTATTTCTGATAATAAAGATTTTAAAAATAGATATAATTTTAAATACTTATCTGAAGGTGAGAAAAAAGTAATATTATTATTAATTATTAGTGTATTTAATGAAAATGATGTTTTAATACTTGATGAAGTTGAAACTTCTTTATCTGTAATTTGGCAAAAGAGATTAATTAATGATTTATTAAAAGAAGGAAATATAGATCATTTAATAGTTTCTACTCAATCACCTTTTATTGTTGATGATGATACTTTATTTGAAAATGTAGTTTGTTTACCGGGAGATGTAAATTATGAATAATGAATTTTTAGATGAATTTACATCTTCTAGGAAAAACCAACCTAATTCAAAAATGTTAATAGAGTTTAATCAAAGAAGAAACTATTTAGATGAAGGAACTTATGTTGGATTTGTTGAGGGACCTGATGATAGAAATTTCTATAGTTCTATTAAAAGTAATTATAATTTAAGAAACATAAATCATGACAATTATATTTATTCTAATAATGATTCAAAGGAAAATCGTGGAAAAAAGGGTGTCATTGTAATGTATAATTACATAAATAATAGGTTTCCATATTATTTGGATAAATGTGTATTTATTGTTGATCATGATTATAATGGATTAGATAATTACGATGTTTCTAATAAAGATGCTATTACAGTTACTAAGGCTTATGCTTTTGAAAACTATTTTTTGATGGACAATAATGTAAAAAAAATATTTCATTATTTTAATATCGATGATGATTTTGATAATTTTATGAAGAAACTTAATTATTTTCTTTATGATGTTTCAGAATTTATTAGATTAAAAAGTACAATTACTAATAATAAGTTTTTACATATTAATACAGTATATTCTAATAATCAAATATTTACGTTTGATTTTAGTCAAAGAGATTATTTTAAGTTTGATTATATGGAAGAAGAAAAAGAGTAAGTCATAAAAATCATAATATTGTAAGATCTTGCGAAGATGAATGGATTAAAACAGAAAATCATCATAAACCTATTATTAATTCAAATGTTTTTTTTCAAGTGCAAAATATAATGTATAACCGAAATGTAAGAGCAAACTGTGAAGGTAAATTCAATACTTTTTCAGGATATTTAAAATGTTCTGATTGTAATTGTAATTTGCATAGACTAAAAAAACGAAAAGGGAATATAGAAAAAGTGTTTTATTATTGTGGGACTTATCTAAAAAAAAACAATGTAAGAAACATTATATTACAGAGGATGAATTAAATATAACTGTATTGAAATTATTAAATAATTATATTGAGTTAATATGTAATATAGAAGATAAACTTCATGATGAAATAGTTGATTCGAGTATAGAATATACAAATGAAGTTAAAAATTTAAAGCTAATAAAAATAGATAAAGAGATAGAAAAAAATCAAAAATTACTTGATGATTTGAAAAATGATTATAAAAGCAATTATATTTCTGATGAAGATTTTGATATATTTAAGAATAAGTATTTATACAGCTTAAATAATTTAAAGATGGAAAAAGAGTCATTAAATAATAATATAATTAGCAAAGTAAATTTAGACTGGATTAAGAAATTTAAAAAAGTAGGGAGACTAGAAACACTTAATAAAAATATAATAGATGAATTCATTGATAATATTTATGTCGATGATGATAGAAATATAAGAATTGAATTTAAATTTAAGAGTAATTATGAGGAGGCAATTATGTATCTGAAAAACAAAGAAAATATGGTATAATAAATTCGTTGAAGCACAAAAAAGTAAGCTTTTATTAAAGGAGTGATATTATGGCAACTCAAAATAACAAAAAAGAGGGGTTTGGAGAAAGCGTTATCAATTGGTTGTAATCGTTTTTGTGGACCCCTTATATGATTTCTTTATTTTTCAACGAAATTTTAATATTTAAATCTTACACTTTTTTGCAAAAAATTCACTAAAATGAAGTGATAAACTAAAAGTAGACAGTGTAAAAACACACAGTCTACTTTTTTGATACAATAAAAAGAGAAAGAAAGTTGTGAAAATGAAAAAAAAGATG